>JAODMV010000391.1 GCA_025464875.1 Arthrobacter sp.
TGGGTCCCCACCCAGGGCGCCTACCGGGAGCTGACCTCCACGTCCAACTGCACCACGTTCCAGGCGCGCCGCCTGAACATCCGTGAACGGGTGTTCAACGAGGACGGCGCACCCAAGGGCACCCGCCCCGTGGCCACACTGAACGGCACGCTGGCCACCACGCGCTGGATCGTGGCCATCCTGGAACACCACCAGAACCCGGACGGCTCCGTCACTGTCCCCGCAGCCCTGCAGAAGTACCTCGGCGGCATGACGGTCTTCCCCGTCCTCTGAGTTTCCCGCGGGACCGCCCCGCGACGCGCAAATTTTCTCCTGACGCCCAAACTGCCTTTCGACGCGCGGATACCCGCCTCGGGAGGCAGTTTGCGTGTCGCAGGGGCGCGGGGCGCGGCGGTGTCGTTCACCGCAAGTTCACGATTTGCTGTGGCGTGCGTCCTAGCGAGTCTCGGGGGTCTCTGCTCTACTTGGTGGATGACAACATTGACTGAAACCTCAGTCGCTGGCAACGACGACCAGCGAAATCCAACAGACAAACTGATGATCGCCCTGGATGTCGACGGCACCTTGGTGGACCACGACGGTCACATGTCCGTTCCGGTCCGCGAAGCCGCCCAGGCCGTGGTCGCCGCCGGCCACCAGGTCATGATCGCCACGGGCCGCTCGCTCAACGCCACGCTGCCGATCATCGAGCATATCGGAATCGAGAACGGCTACGCCGTGTGCTGCAACGGCGGCGTGACGCTGCGCATCGACTCCAGCCTTTCGGAGGGCTACGAGATCCTCCACAAGGCAACGTTCGATCCCGGACCTGCCCTGCGCGCCCTGCGCAAACGGCTACCCACGGCCAAGTACGCCCTGGAGGATGAGGACGGCAACTTCCTCTCCACCGAGCGCTTCCAGGATGCCAGCTTCGGCGTCGAGGCAAACGGCGTGGACTTCCAGACCATGCTGGAGGCGACCGCCGTGCGCGTGGTGGTCTTCAGTGCGGAGAACACCCCCGAAGAGTTCGACGCGGCGATCCGCCATGTCGGCCTCGCCGGCGTAACCTACTCGGTGGGCTGGACGGCGTGGCTGGATATCGCCGCCGCCGGGGTCACCAAGGCCAGCGCGCTGGAGAACCTCCGCGCCGCGCTGAACGTCGAGCCCCACCGCACCGTCGCCGTCGGCGACGGCCGCAATGACATCGAGATGCTCACCTGGGCCGGCCGCGGCGTGGCCATGGGGCAGGCGCCGGAGGAAGTGATCGCCGCCGCGGACGAGGTCACCAAGTCCGTCTACGACGACGGCGCCGCCCACGTGCTGCGCGGCCTCCTCTAGGTCCCAGGCCAGGAGCCCGCGGCCAAAAGGCAAAGGGTGGGGGCCTAACGGACCTCGAGGATCAGGCCCAGGAGCCGGGCCGCGGCGGGCCGTGCCGCGTATTCCTCGTTCCACTGCGCCCGGGCGACGGCCTTGCTGACCGCCTGGGTGGTGATGCCTAGTTCCTCCGCGACGGCCTTCTGCTGGCCGCGTACGCCCGGGGTCAGCAGATCCAGGACCCGCCATTCCGCCGGGCTCCGGTCATGCACGATATGGCCCAGCAGTCGCAGGACGGCCTCCGACTCGGCCGCGATGTCCGCCAGCGGCCCTTCCACCGCCACCGGGATGCGGTCCTTGCCGTTATGCAGCCGGTCCACGGCGCGGCGGGCGTAGACCAGCCCGTGTCCCGAGGCGTCCTTGATCTGGTTCGGCAGGGGATCATTGACCGGGCCCACCCCGATTCCGACATACCAGCTGCCGCTGCGCAGCGCGATCATGGCAGCCTCGACGGCATGGTGCGGGTATTCCAGAATGCCCTGGACCTCATCCTCCACGGACCGGTCGAAATCGAGACGCGCCGGAATGTGCCGCAGGTCCTTGAGGAGCTGCGGCACTTTGTCGCCGTCGCGCCGGCTGTCGGTTTGGTTGATGGTCAACGTGAACATTCTGCTCAAGACTACCCGGTGGCATCGGGCTGGCAAGTATGTGCAGGGCGCCCCCGTCACAGGCTTGTGCCCCGCCCGGGGGACGTGTTGCGATGGAGGATGCCCCACTGCCGGGGGCCGAGCGAAGCGAGGACTGCAGTGACCAGTGAGCTGAACGCCGACGCCGGGACGAGTCCGGCCGCCACCCTCGGAGTGCAGCCGGAGGAGGTCCCGGCCGCCTTGGACGACGACGCACTGGAGTTGGTGGACCGCTGGTGGCGGGCGGCAAACTACCTTTCCGTGGGGCAGATCTACCTGCGGTCCAACCCGCTGCTGCGCGAACCCCTCAGCGCCGACCACACGAAGTCAAGGCTCCTGGGCCACTGGGGCACAACGCCGGGGCTGAACTTCGTCTACGCCCACCTGAACCGGGTCATCCGCCGGGACGCGCAGCCGATGCTGTTCGTCGCCGGTCCCGGCCACGGCGGCCCCGCGGTGGTGGCCAATGCCTGGCTTGAAGGCACGTATTCGGAGATCTACGGCCATGTGGGCAACGACGAGCAGGGCATGGCCGAGCTGTTCCGCCAGTTCTCCTACCCGGGCGGAATCCCCAGCCACGCGGCGCCGGAAACCCCCGGTTCCATCAACGAGGGCGGGGAGCTGGGCTACTCGCTGGCGCACGCGTACGGATCGGTGTTCGACAACCCGGAGCTGGTCACCGCCGTCGTGATCGGTGACGGTGAGGCGGAAACCGGGCCGCTGGCGGCGAGCTGGCACTCCCACGCCTT
This sequence comes from Arthrobacter sp., assembly GCA_025464875.1. GTDB lineage: Bacteria > Actinomycetota > Actinomycetes > Actinomycetales > Micrococcaceae > Arthrobacter. Next base: position 2,729 of record JAODMV010000391.1, read on the forward strand.
CCTGGATCCGGTGGCCGACGGCGCGGTGTTGCCCATCCTGCACCTGAACGGCTACAAGATCGCCAACCCCACCGTGCTGGCCCGCATGCCGGAACACCAGCTCGAGCAACTCCTGCGCGGCTACGGGCACGAGCCACACTTCGTGACGGTCACCGACCCGGCTGACACGGCCGCCGCCCACCGGGCCTTCGCCGCCGCCCTGGACGAATGCCTGACCGAAATCCGCGCCATCCAGGCCGAGCGGCGCGCGCGCCCGCCTGCCGGGCCGGGCAGCGCCGTCGCGGCGCCGCGCTGGCCCATGCTGGTGTTGCGATCCCCCAAGGGCTGGACCGGACCCAAGGTCGTGGACGGGCTGCCAGTGGAGGGGACCTGGCGCAGCCACCAGGTCCCGCTGAGCGAGGTCCGCACCAATCCGGAGCACCTGGCCCAGCTGGAGCAGTGGCTGGAGTCCTACCGGCCCGAGGAACTCTTCGACGAGCGGGGCCGGCTGTTGCCCGAGATTGCCGAAGCCGCCCCGGCCGGCGAGATGCGGATGAGTGCGACCCCGCACGCCAATGGCGGGCTGCTGCTGCGCACCCTCAAGCTCGCCGAGTACGCCCAGCACGCCGTCGACGTCCCCGAACCCGGGGTCGAACGGATCAGCCCTATGGTCACGCTCGGCTCCTGGCTGCGCGACGTCATAGCCCTGAACCCGTCGAACTTCCGGCTTTTCGGCCCGGACGAGACGGCCTCGAACCGCCTGCAGGACGTCTATGAGGTCACCGACAAGGTCTGGCAGTATCGGATCGAGGAGGCCGACGAGCATCTGGCGCGCGCCGGCCGGGTGCTGGAAGTGCTGAGCGAGCACCTTTGCCAGGGCTGGCTGGAAGGCTACCTCCTCACGGGGCGGCACGGCGTCTTCAACTGTTACGAGGCCTTCACCCACATCGTCGATTCGATGTTCAACCAGCACGCCAAATGGCTGAAGGTCTCCCGCGAGCTGCCGTGGCGCCAGCCCGTGGCTGCGCTGAACTACCTGCTCTCCTCCCATGTGTGGCAGCAGGACCATAACGGCTTCTCGCACCAGGACCCCGGCTTCATCGACCATGTGATGACCAAGAAGCCCGAGGTCATCCGCGTTTACTTGCCACCGGACGTCAATACCTTGCTGGCGGTCATGGAGCACTGCCTGGGTTCGCGGGACCTCGTCAACGTCGTGGTCAGCGGCAAGCAGCCCAGTCTTACCTGGCTTGACCCGGCGGAAGCCTCGCACCACTGCCGCCGCGGCCTGGGCATCTGGGAGTTCGCCGGCTCGGAAGTGCCCGGCGAGGAACCCGACGTCGTTCTTGCCTGCGCCGGCGATGTCCCCACGGTGGAGACCGTAGCGGCGGCGCAGCTGCTGAAGGAGGGGGTGCCGGGGCTGAAAGTCCGGGTAGTCAATGTGGTGGACCTGATGCGGCTCAAGGACGCCAGCGAGCATCCGCATGGGCTCTCGGCGCGGGACTTCGATGGGATCTTCACGACGGACAAGCCGGTCATCTTTGCCTACCACGGCTATCCCACGCTGATCCACCGGCTGGCGTACAAACGCACCAACCAGGAGGGGCTGCACGTGCGCGGGTACAAGGAGGAGGGAACCACCACGACGCCGTTCGACATGGCCATGCTCAACGGGATCGACCGCTTCCAGCTGGCCATCGACGCAATCGACAGGGTCCCGGGGCTGTCCGAAAAGCACTCGCTGCTGCGCCAGTCCCTGCAGGACCGCCAGATGCGCGCCAGGGACTACACGCGGGAGTACGGCGAGGATCCGGCGGAGATCAGGGACTGGTCGCTGAGGCCTGCGTAGACGCTGTGGCTAGCCGCCGTTGAGCTCGTCCAGCCCGCCCGTGGGCAGATGGATCCAGCCCTCGGTTCGGGCAGCCTTGGCCTGGTTGCCGTCAGGACGCATTGTCCTGCCCAGGGCGACGGCCCGCGCGGTCAGGGAGGCGATGAGCGCGTCGAACATGTCATCGGAGCCGGCCAGTTGGTCCTCGCGTCCGGCCAGGTCCAGCCAGGGTGCCGCCTGGGCCAGGCCCTCCAGGAGCCGGGCCAGCCGCTGCGTTTCCGCCCCGCCCGGCCCCTTGTAGCCGCGGGCCAGCAGCCCCCAGGATTTCAGCGAAGCCGCCGGGTACACCTCGGCAAGCCGGCCGCTGCCGTCCCTGGGCTGCGGCCCGTGGTCCAGCGAGATTTTTGCCTGGATCACCGCGCACCTCATGGCGGGGTGGGCCAGCCGGTCTGCGGAGACGCTGAGCGGAATCAGTCCGGTTTGACCGGTGACGAAGCGGTCCGTGTCCCGGTAGGCCAGCAGCCGGCGTCCCTCGATGCCGTCGTGGTCCAGCACCGGATGGGCGTCGAAGTTCAGGTGCCCCGCTATGAAGGGAAGGAAGGCGTCCGGCCAGCCCACCGGGCAGTCAATCCCGGTCATGGCACTGCGGCCGAACAGTTCCACGATCTCCTGGTCTCCCACATCCAGGGCCAGGTACTCGAGGCGGGCGGCCCCGCCGGCCCATTCCAGGACCGCCACCGCTGTTTTCTTGGTCGCGGCGGCAAGGTCGACGCCGAGGGTCCTCACCGGAGGCCTCCAAGGGTGGTGATCAGGGGCAGGAACAAGAACACCGTAGCAATCTACTTGACGCCGCGCTCAGACCGAACGGTACCGGAGTGTGCCGGGAATCTCCCCGCGGCGACCCAGGCCATCCCCGTAGGCGAAGCGAGCCCAAAGCGCGCGGGGGGCCCGTCCGCGGGAGTTCATGTCGTCCCAGCTGGCGCCCGCGAGGAGCCCGGCGCCTTCACCGCTGCGTTTGTCTCAACAGCAGCGGCAGATCAACGGTACGGGCCGCCCCGTAGATCTTTCCCGGTGCCCGCACGAGAGCACGTGGCTGTACGCCTTGCCTCCGGCCGGCGCATGCCGCCGGGCAAACTTGCTGGCTGAGCGGCCGTGGACCGCCGCCGTCACGGCCCGGCTGAGGCTGCGGTCATAAGCCAACGATTTCACGGATTCCGGGCCCGGCGTCCCGCCCGCGGAAGCTCACGGGCGGGGGACCGGCAGTTAAAGTACGACGGCGGCTGGCGGGATTCAGTCG
>JAODMV010000401.1 GCA_025464875.1 Arthrobacter sp.
GCTTCCGGTGGCTGAAGCCCTGCGAGCCGGAAAAGCCATGCAGGGCCTTGAAGTGCCGGATGCGTCCGGCGAGCCATGCCCGATATTCCTTGGAGGCGTAGGAACCGCTGCCGTACAGGCCCCGGTACTTGCCGACGAGCTGCGGATGCTGAGCGGCAATCCATTGCATGAACCACTCGCGGGTGCCGGGCTTCAAATAGAGTGCTCCGGCGGTGACGCCGGTGGCGCCCGCATCCGCCAGGGACCCGAACAGGGAATCCAGGGCTTCGTCGCTGTCCGATAGCCACGGCAGGATCGGCATGGCCATGACACCGCAGGGCAATCCTGCCACCCGGAGCCGGGTGATCAGTTTCAGACGGGCCCGGGGGCCCGGGGTGCCGGGCTCCACGCTTTCCGAGAGTTGCTCGTTGGTCATGGCCAGGGAGATGCCCACGCCGATCGGGACCTGGGCCGCGGCGTGCTTCAGCAGCGGAATGTCCCGGGCCAGGAGCGTGCCCTTGGTCAGGATGGACAGGGGAGTGCCGGAGTCGGCGAGGGCGCCGATGATGCCCGGCATCAACTGGTACCGCCCTTCAGCGCGCTGGTAGGGATCGGTATTGGTTCCGAGGGCGACGTGCTCGCGCCCCCAGGAGGGCTTGGCGAGTTCCTTGCGGAGGACCTCGGCGGCGTTGATCTTGACGACCACCTGGCTGTCAAAATCCAGCCCGGCGTCGAAGTCCAGATATGTGTGGCTCTTCCGGGCAAAACAGTAGACGCACGCGTGGGAGCAGCCGCGGTAGGGGTTGATGGTCCATTCGAACGGCATGCGCGAACCGGCGACCACCTTGTTGAGCACCGATTTGGCGGTGACCTCATGGAAGGTGACGCCGGCAAATTCCGGGGTGGCCACAGACCGGACGAGCCCGAGCAGCGGAAGGAGGGCATCGGTCGCGGGGCGGGGTGGGGGTGCGGCGCTGCCGCGCCTGTCGCCGGACGGACCGCCGCCCTTGGTGTTGTCTTCGAGGGTCCCGTCCCTGGGCGCGGGGATCAGTGCCTGTGCGTCCCATCTCATGGATACATTCGAAGGTATGTTCGACTTTAAGTCAAGGGCGCGGGCCCGGGTGTCGGGCGCACCTTCGGCGCGTCGCCCGTCAGTCGCCGAGTTCCCAGACGACGCCGACCGTGGCGGTGATGCTCGACTCGCCGGCTTCGACGGTGAGCGCATCCGCCGCTACGGCGCGCTCCATTTTTACGACCGGGACGGGAGGCTGGAAGCCGGACTGCTGCGTGACCGTGACGACCTGGCCGAGCCTGGCCCCGGCCAGGGAGGCGTAATGCTGCGCCGTGGCGAGGGCGTCGTCCCAGGCGGCGTTCCGGGCGCGGGCGGTCACCGCGGAAGGGTCCGTGAAGCCCAGTTCCAGCCCGTTCAGCCGGACGTCGTTGCCGCCGGCCGCGACGGCTGCGGCGATGAGCTCCGAAGCGCCCGCAAGATCGCGGATCCGCACGCTGAGCACGCTGGACGCCAGGTAGCCCGAGACGCTCTGCCCTTGCCCTTCCTGCCAGTTGAGCTCGGCACGGACGTTAAGGCCGGTGGTGGTGATGTCCTGGCTCCCGACGCCGTGGTCCCGGAGCGCCGCCGTGACCGCGGCCGAGACCTTGGCCGCGGCGGCGTAGGCTGCGCCCACGGTCTCCCGGCGGCACTCGACGCCGATCGAGAGGGTCAGCAGGTCCGGCGCGGCTTCCGCGGTGCCGGTTCCGGTGACCGCGATGGTCCTTGGGCTGTCCGTCATGTCATGCCTCGTTCCGCTCGGGGGCCGCGGGGCCCTGTCCGCCACCCGTCGGCCCGTGCTGGTCCAGCGGACTCACGTCCGCGGGGGCAAGTCCACATAGCCGCCGGCCTGCAGCCCGGCGTGCCGCTCAAAGATGTTTCCCGACGCCGGGTTGCCCGTCCGCCACAGGGACCAGGCCGCCGCAAGGAAGTACAGCGGCAGGAAGGGCACGCCCAGGCACCAGGCGTACTGGGTGCTGTGGCGCTCCTCGTGGCCCAGCAGGGCCGGGTTGGAAAGGGCGCCCTGCCGGCCGGTCCGGAAGAGCACCACGTTGCCGACGGTGAACGCCCCGGCAAAGGGCAGACGCCAGCGGTAGCCGGTGGCGATCAGGATGCCGTGTGGCGCGGTGCTGACCGGAGTGCGGGCACAGGCGGCAAGCAGCAACCCCAGCAGGGTCGAGCCGTTGAGCAGATTAATGATCTGCCGCAGCCGTTGTCCGGTCGTCATGAGGCCATGGTATCGGGGGACCCCCGTAGGTTGGCACGCAGTTCGGGCACGGGGGCGCCGTCAACTAGACTGGGGAGAGTGCCCGCCGGAGGGATTCCGGCGCGGCCAGCCGTTTGTGAATGCCATGTGTAATGCCCTTGGACACTCCTGTGACCTTGCCCTTTGTCGACGACAGATACGCTGCCAGCGGAGACCGCTCGCGGGCGCATCGGCCGTTGGCATCACCCGACTCGTAGCTAAGAACAGTAGATGACTGAAACTTTGCCGGGCGCTGCCATCCCGAATCCTCTGGATGAAGCCGCCATTACTGCCGCCGTAGACCAGGCCGCCGCCGCCATCGCCGCCGCCTCCACCCTCGATGAACTCAAGGCGGTGCGTCTCGCGCACACCGGCGAAAAATCCGCGCTGAGCCTCGCCAACCGCGAAATCGGCGGACTGCCCAAGGAGCAGAAGGCCGCCGCCGGGAAGCTCATGGGCGCCTCCCGCGGACGCGTCAACAAGGCGCTCGCGGACCGCACGGCCGAGCTCGAAGCCGAGAACGACGCCCGGATCCTCGTCGAAGAGACCGTGGACGTCACCGCCGGCCCGCGCCGCCGCCGCGCCGGCGCACGCCACCCGCTCTCCACCCTGCAGGACCGCGTCGCGGACATCTTCGTCGGCATGGGCTGGGAAATCGCCGAAGGACCCGAGGTCGAGTCCGAATGGTTCAACTTCGACGCGCTGAACTTCAAGCCGGACCACCCGGCCCGCGAAATGCAGGACACCTTCTTCGTGGAGCCACCGGAGGCCCACCTGCTGATGCGCACGCACACCTCCCCGGTGCAGGTCCGTTCCATGCTGGAACGCGATCTGCCCATCTACGTGCTGTGCCCGGGCAAGGTGTTCCGCACCGATGAGCTCGACGCCACCCACACGCCGGTGTTCCACCAGTTCGAAGGCCTGGCTATCGACAAGAAGCTCAGCATGGCCGACCTGCGCGGGACACTGGAGCACTTCGCACGCCAGATGTTCGGCGACGAGGCGCAGATCCGCCTGCGTCCTAACTATTTCCCGTTCACGGAACCGTCCGCCGAGTTGGACATCTGGCACCCCGGTGCCAAGGGCGGACCCCGGTGGATCGAGTGGGGCGGCTGCGGCATGGTCAACCCCAGCGTGCTTCGCGCCGCGGGCATCGATCCGGACATTTATTCAGGTTTTGCCTTCGGCATGGGCATCGAGCGCACGCTCATGTTCCGCAACGAGGTCGGCGACATGCGCGACATGATCGAAGGCGATGTACGTTTCAGCGAGCACTTCGGGATGGAGATCTAACAGTGCGTATCCCACTTTCCTGGCTGCGTGAATTCGCGCAGGTGCCGGCCGATGCAACGGCCGAAGACGTCATGGCGGAGCTCGTCAAGGTCGGTTTTGAAGAAGAAGCGGTCCACCGCCCCACCGACGCCCTCCGCGGGCCGGTCGTGGTGGGCCAGGTCCTGAGCCTGGAAAAGGAACCCCAGTCCAACGGCAAGACCATCAACTGGTGCCAGGTCCGGGTCGTCCCCGAAGGCCAGGAGCAGACCCTCAGCGGGGACGGCATCGACCCCTCCGGCGTGCAGGGGATCATCTGCGGCGCCCACAACTTCGTCGAGGGCGACAAGGTGGTGGTCACCCTCCCCGGCGCCGTGCTGCCCGGAGACTTTCACATCTCCGCACGCAAGACCTACGGCCACCTCTCCGCCGGCATGATCGCCTCCGTGCGCGAGCTGGGCATCGGCGAGGACCACGACGGCATCCTGGTGCTCTCGAAGATCGGGCTGGATCCGGAAGTCGGCACCGACGCCATGGAGCTGCTGGGCCTCTACGACCAGGCCGCCGAAATCAACGTCACGCCCGACCGCGGCTATGCGTTCTCGATCCGCGGCGTGGCCCGCGAATACGCCCACGCCACCGGAACGGTCTTCACCGACCCGGCGTCCGCGGTGCAGGCCCCCGCCGCGCTGTCCGGCGGCTACGGCGTCAAGATCAACGACGACGCCCCCATCTACGGCAAGCCCGGCGCCGACCGCTTCGTCGCCCGCACCGTGCACGGCGTGGACGCCACCCGGCCCACCCCGCCGTGGATGTCCTCCCGCCTCCGGCTCGCCGGGATCCGCTCCATCTCCCTGCCGGTGGACATCTCCAACTACGTCATGCTCGAGCTCGGCCAGCCGCTGCACTTCTACGACCAGGACAAACTGTCCGGCGAGATCGTGGTCCGGCGTGCCGTTCCGGGCGAGAAGCTCAAGACCCTCGACGGCAAGGAACGCACGCTCGACGCCGAGGACCTCCTCATCACCGACGACTCCGGCCCGATCGGCGTCGCCGGTGTCATGGGCGGCGCCTCCACCGAGGTCAGCGACGCGACGTCGACCATCCTCATCGAGGCCGCGCACTTCGAGGAAGTCTCGATTGCCCGCTCCCGCCGCCGCCACAAGCTGCCGTCCGAGGCCTCCAAGCGCTTCGAGCGCGGAGTGGACTGGCACGTCGCCGGCGTCGCCGCCCAGCGCGCCGTCGACCTCCTGGTGGAACTGGCCGGCGGCACCGCCGCCTCGGAAGGGACCGACGTCGGGACCGCCCCTGACGCCGTCACGGTCCAGCTCCCGGCCGCCTTCGCCGCGGACCGGATCGGGATCGACTTCAGCGAGGAGCAGATCGTTACCTCGCTGGAGGACCTCGGTGCCGTCGTCCGGAAGACCGGGGCCGGCTCCGGCCTCGTCTACGAGGTGACCGCGCCGAGCTGGCGCAACGACCTGGAAACCAAGGAAGACCTCTCCGAGGAAATCGCCCGGCTGGTCGGCTACGACAAGATCCCCGCGACGCTGCCGGTGGCGCCTCCGGGCCGGGGCCTGAGCCGCGTCCAGCAGCAGCGCCGCCGCCTGGTCCAGGCGCTGGCCGACGCCGGCCTCACCGAGGTCCTGGCCTACCCGTTCGTGACCAAGGCCGCCAACGACACCTTCGGGGTGGCCGCGGAGGGCGCGGAATCAAGGGCGCTCAAGCTCGCCAACCCGATCAGCGAGGAGCACGGGTTCCTGCGCACCTCGATCCTGCCCGGGCTGATCGAGGTGGCCAAGCGCAACCACTCCCGCGGCTTCCGCGACCTGGCGCTGTTCGAGACCGGTCTGGTGTTCCTGCCGGGGGAGAAGCTCGGCACGGCGTCGGTTCCGCCGCTCGGCGTGAAGCCCGCCGATGAAGTGCTGGATGCCCTGTACGACGGCGTCCCGGACCAGCCGCTGCACCTTGCGGCCGTCTTCACCGGCCACGATTCGCCCGCTGCCGCAGCCCACTCGCCGCGTCCGTGGGACTGGGCGGACGCGCTGGACATCGCCCGGCTCGCCGGTGACGTCCTCGGCGTCGAGATCCAGGTCAGCCAGGGCCACCACCAGGCGTTCCACCCGGGGCGGGCCGCGCAGCTCTCGCTCCGGTCCGGCGAGGTCGTCGGCTACGCCGGTGAGCTGCACCCGAAGCTGCTGGCCGCGCACGACATGCCGGCACGTTCGGTGGCCCTCGAGCTCAACGCCGATGCTCTGTTCGAAGCCGCTGCCGACGTCATCGTGGCCCGCCACATCTCGAGCTACCCGGTGGCCACCCAGGACGTTGCCCTGGTGGTGCCGCAGGAGGTCCCGGCGGACGATGTCCTCTCGGCCCTGCGCGAAGGCGCCGGCGAACTGCTCGAGGATGTCGCGCTCTTTGACGTGTATGCGGGCAAGGGCATCGAGGACGGCAAGAAGTCCTTGGCCTTCAGCCTGCGCTTCCGCGCCGCGGACCGCACCCTGACGGCGGAGGAAGCTTCGGCGGCACGCGAAGGCGCGGTGGCAGCCGCTGCCGAACGCTTCGGGGCCGTCCAGCGCTGACCGCCTGATCACCCCAGGAGCGAAGCAAATGCAGCCACTGCTCGTAGTGCGTTCCGGCCCTCCCGGCTGGCCCTCCGGCCAGCCGGGAGGAGGGCAGGAACGGGACGCGCTGGCGCTGCTGGACGCCAGCGAATTGGAGCGTGCGGGAGCCATGCTGCCCGGGCCGCGGGCAGTGTTCCTGGCCGGTCGGCTGGCGCAGCGCCGCTTTGCCGCCGATCTGCTGGACGTTCCCGCGTCGGAGCTGAGGGTCCGCTACGACTGCCCCCGCTGCGGGACCGGCCCGGGTGTCTCCCACGGCCGGCCCGGCTACTCCTGGAGCAGTTCCGCGGGCGCCAGCGCAACGGAACCGAACACTGCCGTGCCGTTGCTGCTCAGCCTCTCCCGGGCCGCCGGGTGGACGCTCCTGGCGGCCGTGGTCGACCCCGCACCGGGCCTGCGGCTGGGCATCGATGTCGAGGATCCCGGGCGGCTGGATTTCGACGGATTCGACGCCGTCGCGCTCGCCCCGGCGGAACGGCAGGGTCTGCAGGGGCTCTCCGGCCAGGCGCTGCGGCGTGAACGGGCACGTCTCTGGACCCGGAAGGAAGCCTGGCTCAAGATGACCGGCGAGGGGCTGGAGACGGCCCCGGAAACCCTCGACGTTCTGCACCGTTCCGGCATCCGGGACCTGGACCCGGCCGAGACGGGCCTGCCCGCCGACCTCGTTGCCGCCGTCGCCCTTTCCACCCCCGCCTAGGAGAGCGGCAGCGGCGGGAGCGCCTCCTCGTACAGCCACGGGTGCAGCAGGGCCTCGGTGTCCAGGCCGGTGACGCGGTCCGCGGTGCGGACGAACCCGGGCGTGGACACCGAGCCATGGGAAAAGCTCTCCGTCCAGCTCTGCAGGAGCGCGAAAAACGCCAGGTCTCCGCAGTGCAGGCGCAGCGCGTGCAGCGCGAGCGCGCCGCGCTGATAGACGCGGTCATCAAACATGCGCTCCGGCCCGGGGTCGCCCACGAGCAGGTCCTGGCTGCCGGCGTCGAGCCGCTGCCACGCGCCGCTGGCGCGGTCGGCCAGCGACAGAACACCTGCCTCCTCGGACCAGATCCATTCGGCGTAGCAGGCGAACCCCTCGTGCAGCCAGATGTCCTTCCAGGAGGCCGCCGTCAGCGAGTTCCCGAACCACTGGTGGGCCAGTTCGTGGGCGATCAGCCGCTGCGACTCCCAGTCCTGCCCGAGGTGGTTGCGGCCCAGGACGGACAGCGTCTGCGCCTCGAGCGGGATCTCCAGTTCGTCCTCCGTCACCACCACGGTGTACTCCGGGAAGGGGTAAGGGCCGAAGCAGCTGGTGAAGGTCCGCATCATCTCGGGCTGGCGGGCCAGCGCCTCGCGCGCGGCGTCCGCCAAGGCCGCCGGAACCGCAACGTACTGCGGCACCTGGCCGGAGGGCCGGGCGGGGGTGAGCGTCAGGAGCTCGTAGCGTCCGATCTGGACCGTGGCGAGGTAGCTCGACATGGGTTCGGCCTGCTCGTAGACCCAGGTTTCACGGCTGGACCGGGTGCTGTGCGAGAGCAGCACCCCGTTGCACACGGCCCGGTAGTTGGCGTCAGTGGTGACCGTGATCCGGTAGCTGGCCTTGTCCCGCGGGTTGTCGTTGCACGGAAACCAGGAGGCGGCGCCGTTGGGCTGCCCCGCGACCAGGGCACCGTCGGTGAGTTCCTCCCAGCCCACTTCACCCCACAGGCCCCGGCGCGGGGCCGGGTTGCCCTCGTAGCGGATATCGACAGTGAAGGCCTCGCCCGGCAGCAGGGGGGCCTCAGGAACCACGATGAGCTGTTCGGCCCGCGGGCTGAACTTCCGCGCCTTCCGTCCGCTGAGCTGGATCCTGGTGGCACGGAGGCCCGCCAGGTCCAGGACGACGGCCGACGTCGGAAGCTGTGCGACCGCGTGCAGGACGGCACGCCCGCTCAGGCGGTTACTGCTGACCTTGTAGTCGAGCTCGAGCTCGTAGCGCGTGACGCGGTACGCGGCGGTGCCGTGGCCGGGCAGATAAGGATCCGGTGCGCTGGCTTGCTCATCTGTTGGCAGGACGCTGCCGCTGCCGCTGCCGCTGCCGCTTGGTGCGCTGGGACTCATGGGACAGGCCTTCGATAGTGCCGGTGCTGGACTTGTGCTTGCTGGGGCTACCCGGGCCTGGCGGCAGGCCGTGCCGGTCCGCTCCGGGGCCGCACGGGATTGCCCAGCCAGCGTGCGGCAGTGTCCTGCAGCATGTCGAGCAGCGTCCGCTCCGGCGGCGCCGCGAGGGCGCCCGGGAACCGGGCCCGGTAGACGTTCCCGGTGCCCGCCTCCCCGGATCCGGACGCCGACGGCATGTCAGAGACGCCGACGGCGGTGCGGGCGGACGGGGCTTCGCCGAAAGGTGGCGGCTGCTCGGTCACAAGGAAATTGTCTCTCCCGGAGACGAACGGACCGGTCCGGGCTTGCCGGCGGTGCTTCCCCTGCTCGCCGGATTCAGGGGACCAGGATAACTTTGCCGGTGGTGCGCCGCTGCTCGAGGTCAGCGTGGGCCTGGGCTGCTTCAGCGAGGGGGTAGCGGGCGCCGATCCGCACCTTGAGGGTGCCGTCGGCGGCCGCGCCAAAGATCTCGTCGGCGCGCCAGCGCCGCTCCTGCGCGTTGAGCAGATAGTGGCCGAGCGTGGGCCGGGTCAGGTACAGCGAGCCGCCCGCGTTGAGCCGCTGCGGGTCGACGGGCGGGACCGGTCCCGAGGCGGCGCCGAAGAGCACCAGCATGCCGCGGATGCGAAGGGCGGCGAGGGAGCCGTCGAAGGTGTCCTTCCCGACGCCGTCGTACACCACGTCCGCGCCGGTCCCGTCGGTCAGTTCGCGGACCTTGGCCGCGAAGCCGTCGTAGCGCAGCACATGGTCGGCGCCGGCTTCGCGGGCCAGCTGTTCCTTCCCGGCGGTGGACACAGTGGTGAAAACGCGCGCGCCCTTGGCCTTGAGCAGCTGGATCATTAGCAGTCCGACGCCGCCGGCGCCGGCATGGACCAGGACGTTGTGGCCGGGCTCGACCCGGAACGAGGAATTGATCAGGTAGTGCGCGGTCATGCCCTGCAACGGCAGCGCGGCGGCCGTGAAATCGTCCAGGCCGTGCGGCACGGGGAGCGCCTTGTCCTCGTCGACGAGGGCGAACTCCGCGTAGCAGTCGATGCCCTCCGCCGTGGCGACCCGGTCGCCGGGGGAGAAGCCGGTCACGCCTTCCCCGACTTCCTCCACGGTCCCGGAGGCCTCCGAACCGGGGGTGAAGGGGCGCTGCACCTTGTAGATGCCGCCGCGCTTGTACGTGTCAATGAAGTTCACGCCCGCGGCGGCGACCTTGATCAGCAGCTGACCGGGGCCCGGAACCGGTCGTGCCCTCTCTGCCAGTTCCAGTACCTCGGGGCCGCCCGCTTGCCGGGCAATAACTGAGTGCATCATGGGTCTCCTTGTCAGGGCGCGGGCTTCCTCGCCCGCATCCTTGTCCATCCTAGGGACAGCGGCGCCCACGACGAAGTGAGCGCCGAAACCCTAGCTGCACGCGGCAGGATTCCGGCGATGGCATGGTGCGTCATCCGGAGCTGGGGCCGGCCGCAGCCTCGGAACGGTCAGTAAGCCAGGAGGCGTGCCGTCATCATGTCCGTGGCTGCCGTCGGAGCTCGATGTGGCCGTTGTTGATTCGTGTTTCGTATACGGGCTGCGGGTGGCTCGCCGGCCCGCGGACCACGCTGCCGTCCGCCAGCCGGAAGGTGCTTCCATGCCACGGGCAGGTGACGCACCCGTTCGCGATTCGTCCTTCCTCCAGCGGACCGCCCATGTGGCTGCACACGCTGTCCAGGGCGTGCACCCGAGCGCCTGAACGGTGGAGCAGGACGGTGACGCCGGCGACGTCGACCTTGCGGTGCTCGCCGTCGGACAGTTCACTGTCACCGAGCACGGGCGTCCACTTAGAGGGGCCGTTCCGGCCCGCTGTCTTGTTGACGTTCACCGCATCGGCGTAGGTCAGATGTCCGCCCAGGAAACCGCCGAACATCAGGACGCCGAACCCGGCCAGGCCGAGTGTTTTCCCGAGTCCGCGGTGACCGCGCGCACGGGCGACGGCGGATGAGGTGTAGAGGCAAAGAGCTGTGCTGTTTGCGGCGGCGTGAACCAGCCCGGTTCTTCGTGGCTTCCCCTGGGTGTCCGACCAGTCGTTGAGCCCGGCTGCGGCAGTGGGAACAGCGGTGGCAATGCCCACGGCAACCAGGATGTCAGCCGCGGGTTCGGAAGCTTGGCCCCCCAGCGTGTCAAGAAGGGCCGCCATGCTCCACGCCCCGATGGGCAGGTCGGTGAGTAGCGGATGAAGGGGGTGGCCTATGACGGTGCCGCTGAGGATGTTTCGGACGGGGCGGGCCTGCACGGCGCGCCCCACGGTCTTGGCCAGGGAAGCAGCCACCCCGTCGAGTCGGTCGAAGCGTTCTATCGCGGCGACTACGGAATTTAGCGGGTTCACGGCAGCTCCTAGGTCTGGTCGGCTCTTGAGATTCGGACGGTTCAGGTGGCCGGTGGAGCAAAGTTTCCACCGAAGCGGCGGCCGTGACAAGGTGTCCCGCCAGGCGGGATTTTCGTCGACGCACGTCGTATGCTCTTTGCGGGTTCCAGACCAGAGAGAACATCTAGTTTTTCTCCGGTGTCGGTCTCAAGGTACGTCCAACGTCCCGCCCGTAGTCTCCTCGCAAGACCAGGGCTGAACGGTTTATGTCAGGGAGCTGGCTTCCTGGCCACACGAGGGTTCGATTCCCTCCCAGCCCACGCTGCTGACCGTCGCAGCCAGCATGGGCAGCCGGCGGGCTGGTGTCCCTGGCGTCGGCCACACTCGGGTCCGGAGGGTGCTCCCCGGTTGACGCTGTTTGATCGGCAGGGCGCGGGCTATGCGGGCACCGGAAGGGTCCGCCGCTTCCAGATAAAGTGGCGTGACGCCAACGGGCGGCACCAGGTACCGCCGTGACTGCGGCACCAGCCACGTTCCGTCCGCGCCCTTCGACACGGGCGCCGGGGGGCAGCCGTCCCCGAAACAGGCGGCGACTGACTCCGGCTGCGTGGGGCGGTGGTTAGTCCAGTGTGGAGATGTCGATGACGAAGCGGTACCGCACGTCCGAGGCCAGGACGCGTTCGTAGGCGTCGTTGATCTTGTTGGCGGGGATGACTTCGATCTCGGCGCCGAGGCGATGTTCGGCGCAGAAGTCGAGCATTTCCTGCGTTTCGCGGATGCCACCGATGGCCGATCCGGCGAAGGACCGGCGTCCCAGGATGAGGGAGAACACGCTCACCGGCAGCGGTTCCGCCGGCGCTCCGACGTTGACCAGGGCGCCGTCGAGGCTGAGCAGCTGCAGGTAGGAGCTGATGTCGATCGGGGCGCTGACGGTGTTGATGATCAGGTCGAAGGTGCCGGCGAGCTGTTCGAACGTGGCCGGGTCGCTGGTGGCGTAGTAGGAGTCGGCACCGAGGTTCAGGCCGTCTTCGTGCTTCTTCAGGGATTGGGACAGGACGGTCACGTCGGCGCCCATGGCGTGGGCGAGCTTGACGGCCATGTGTCCGAGGCCGCCGAGGCCGACGACGGCGACCTTCTTGCCGGGACCTGCGCCCCAGTGGCGCAGCGGGGAGTAAGTGGTGATGCCGGCGCACAGCAGCGGTGCGGCGGCGTCGAGTTCGATGCCCTCCGGGATGGTGACGACGAAGTCTTCGGTCACGACAATGTGGGTGGAGTAGCCGCCCTGGGTGATCGTGCCGTCGCGGTCGACGGCGCCGTACGTGCCGGTGTTCCCCGCGAGGCAGTACTGTTCTTCGCCCTTGCGGCAGTTGGCGCACTCGCGGCAGGAGCTGACCATGCAGCCGACGCCGACGCCGACGCGGTCACCGATGGTGTGCCGGGTGACTGCGGAGCCGATTTCCGCGACGATGCCGGCGATCTCGTGGCCGGGGGCGAGGGGGTAGGACTGCGGTCCCCACTCACCCCGGACGGTGTGGATGTCCGAGTGGCAGATGCCGGCGTACCTGATCTCAATCAGCACGTCGTGCGGGCCGACGTCACGGCGTTCGATGATGGTCGGGACAAGGTCCGCGGACGCGGACGCGGCAGCGTAAGCATTAACGGTGAGCATGTTTTTCTCCAGTGGTTTCGGTTAGTAAGGACGGGGTTCGGTAGGGGATACCTGGTTGGCGTCACTGCATGGAGGCCCTGGCCGGCGTCCTGTCTGGCGCCGAGGGTGCTGCCGAGCTGGTGGGCGGTGTTCACGAGCCCAGAGGCGGCGCCGGCGTCGTTGGCTGTCACCCCTGCGATGCCGGCGGCGGTGAGCGGGCCGAAGGCGAGGCCTTGACCGATGCCGATCAGCACCATGGGCAGCGCGACACCGGTGAGGTAGGGGGTGTCGGCGGTGATCCGGGTCAGCCACCCCATCCCGGCCAGGGTCAGGGCGAGGCCCGCGGCCAGTAGGAGGGCATTTCCGAACCGGTGCGTCAGCCGCGGCACGAAGAGCGCGACGAAGAAGTTGACGACCGTCATCGGGAAGAACGCGACGCCGGCCTGGAGCGGGTTGTAGTGGTAGACGCCCTGAAGGAATTGGGTGGTGAAGTAGAAGAAGGCGATCATGGTGCCGGCGAAGAGGATGCGGGCGGCGTAGGCTCCGGAGCGTTCCCGGCTGGCGAAAAGGTGCAGCGGCATGATCGGCTGCTTCACCCGCCATTCGTTGACCACCAGCAGGGTGAGCAGCGCTGCGGCTGCACCCAGCGAGGCAACGGTGCCCGGCGCCCAGCCGGCATCCGTGGAATTCACGATGCCGAACACGAGCGCCCCCATCCCCAAAGTCGAGCACACGGCTCCGACCAGGTCGAAGCGGCCGGTGGCGCGGGGGGATTCAGGGACGTACTTGAGCGTGGCGATCATCATGGCAACACCGATCGGAACGTTGATGAAGAAACCTGCACGCCATGACAGCAGGTCGGCCAGCGCGCCTCCGACCACGAGGCCGAGACTGGCACCGATCCCTGCGACCGCGCCGTAGTACCCGACCGCGCGGGTGCGTTCACGCCCGGCGGGGAAGTTGGCGGTCAGCAGGGACAGGGCGGACGGTGCGACGACCGCTGCGCCGATACCCTGCAGGGCGCGTGCGGCGACGAGCCACGACCCGGTCGGCGCCGCACCCACCAGGAAGGACGCCAGGGCGAAGACGGCGAGACCGGCGATGAACACCCGGCGGCGGCCGAGGAGGTCACCCGCTCGTGCGGCCAGAAGAAGAAGTCCGCCGAAGACGAGCGTATAGGCGTTCTGCACCCAGGACAGGTCCGTGGCCGAAAGGCCCATCGCTTCCTGAATCTTGGGCAGGCCGGTGAAGATGATCGAGTTGTCGAGCACAATCATGAAGTAGCTGACGAGGATGATCGCAAGGATCGCCGCCGGGTGAACCCGGCCGGCTGATGCGGCAGTGGTGGTGGTCACGGGCGTCCTTCTTGCCGGGAATGTCGGTGGCGGCCTCGCAGGCCTGCCTTATCAAGGTCACCACCTCACGCGGCCCGGCGGGAGTTACTGCTGGTGCACGTGCTGCCAGACCACCCTTCAGTCCGCCCTTCCGCCGTGAACCGTGTACTGGCAGAACCTCCCACAAGTTCGTCGCCGGGCTTAGCCTGAAACCATGGACAGCCAAAATGATGTGCGTGAGTTCCTGCGCTCGCGCCGAGCCAAAGTGACACCGCAGCAAGTGAACCTCATGGCCGGCAGCAACCGCCGCGTGCCGGGGCTGCGCCGGGAAGAAGTGGCGACCCTGGCCTCCGTCAGCGTCGACTACTACGCCCGGTTGGAACGAGGAAACCTCACCGGGGTGTCCGACGAAGTGCTCGAAGCCGTCGCACACGCTCTCAGACTGGACGACGCCGAGACGGCGCACCTGTTCGACCTCGCCCGCGCCGCCCAGACTCGACCCGCCCACCGCCGGCGTGCGGCCCCGCCGCAGCAGGTGCGCCCCAGCCTGCAACGCTTCATGGATGCCGCCGGCGCCCCCACGTGGGTGCGGAACGAGCGAATGGATTTCATCGCCGCCAATGCTCTTGGCCGCGCCCTGTACGCGCCGCTCCTCTCCGACCCGGTACGGCCGGCGAACAGTGCACGCTTCATGTTCCTCCGCCCCGAGGCGCGCACCTTCTACCCGGAGTGGGAACAGGTAGCGAACGACGTCGTCGCCATCCTCCGCAGCTACGCGGGCCAGCACCCGCACGACAAGGGCCTCACCGACCTGATCGGTGAGCTCGCAACCCGCAGCGAGGAATTCCGCACCCGCTGGGCCGCCCACAACGTCCGCTTCCACCGAACCGGCCTCAAACGCCTCCGCCACCCGGTCGTCGGGGACCTTGAACTCAGCTATGAGGCAATGGAACTGCCGGCCAACCCCGGGTGGACGATGTTCGCCTACACCGCCGAACCAGGCTCCGCCACGGACGAGCGCTTGAAACTGCTCGCCAGCTGGGACGCGACCACCACTAACGGCCGACCCGTCCGCGCGTCACTCTCCGACTGACCATGTTGCTCTGACACGGTGCCGTTCCGACTACGCCGTCACCGACGTCCGCGTCGCCCCACAGGCCACCGATCCGACCTCCCTGGATCTTCAGAACCGGTTCGCGAACGCTGAGATCCGGTTCGATCGTCTACGACCGCATCGACCTGAATGAGGCGTCGGGTCCTCACAGGCGCGGGCAATGTTGGCGTGGCGATCACCCGCCGCGCCGGCATCGGCCGCACGGTCCTGCTCGCCGACGTCAACGAGACGGCACTGAATACCGTCGCCGAGCAATTGCGCGACGAGTATGACGTGACTACGCAGGTCACCGGTTTCCGACCCCACCCGCGCCGCAGTAGCGGCTAGCGTAGAAACATCATGAAGCACCAGGTGAAAGTCAGTGAAGTTCCGAGCGGGGATCTGCTGTCCCCGGAGTCGGACGACCGCCCGCAGTTCATCTCACTGCGCCAAGTGATCGACCGCTTCGGCGGCTACGAGTTCGAGCTTGAGCTCGCGGACGGAACGATGGTGCCAGGGTCGCTGGAGGAATACCGCGGGCGGGACCCTGACGCGACGTACCTGCGCATTGAAGTCGAATCGACGCCGGAGAGTGAACAGGACGCGGCAGATTTCGACGCCAGAGCCGAGACCCGGCAAGGCGAAGAACCTTTGTAGGGTGTTCGCGGACGAGGCCCAGCGAAGCACGACATTCGAAAAGGCAGTCCGGCGGTGGTCCCGGATACGGGGACCTCTCCGGAGCTTGGCCAGCGTGCAAGGTGGCTGCACCGCGTTAGGTAGACGTTAATTTCTCTCCGGTCAGCATATGGAAAGCGTTAAGATCGCCCACGAAGGGTTCTGCCGGTGGTGAGGTGGAGGAAGAGGCTGCCGCGGACACCGCGGACGCGGGGCCGTTTTCCACAGGAGCAAACCGCAATGAACGCCACGTCCCGACTGCGGCCGCACATCTCAGATGGTCCGGCTGCCCCTGGCAGGGTCCGGGATTTCGTCGCCGTCGATGACAGCGGGGACTTCAGCTACCATCGGTCCGAACAGGATCTCCTCGCGGCGTTTGAGTACGTGGGGGAGGCCCGGAGCATCGTCGACCGCGGCGGAACAGATTACGTCCTGGCGCTGGATCCGAACCGCCACCTGGTCCTCGGGCCGGCACTCGGTCCGGCGGAATTCCACTGGCTGCGCCAGGCGTGGCAGGCCGCCCAGAGGGTGCATGTCGGGGAGCACCGGCTCCGGCGCTTCTACGCCGGCAGCCGGGATGAGTTGTTGCGGGACCTCTTCGAAATCCTCGTTCTGGAGCACGGTGCGGATCCCGCCACGGGATCTTGGGCCGTCGAGATCGAGGGCGTCCGAACCCGCCGCTACAACCTGCAGGAGGTCGATCGGGGGCTCTCCCGTATGGGCCGGCTGGCGCGGGTCCACGTGCAGGACCCGTTCGGGCGCACCTACCGGCCCGTCCGGCACCGCAAACACTGGTACCTGCCGGTTGCGGCCGGCTTCATCCTCTACGTCGAAATCCCTGCCCCCGGCGGCGTACTCCGGGCCCCGAACAGCCAGGTCGGCGGCCTGAAGCGGTAGTCCTGCGCCTGAACGTAGCGAGCGGAAAGACTCTGATCCTGATGTTGCTGTGGCTCGATCACTGGAGGGCCCAGGCGGAACACGGCAGCGGCGTTAAGGATCCGTCAGGATCGATGCACCTCCGGGAGCAAAGCGGCTGGCCGCTGTTATCGTCGGAAGGGAGCGCGGTGTTGCGCATCGCGCGGAGAGGCAGACATGACCACGCTGAGCAGGCCTCCCGCTGATCCCTCGGCCCCACGACCGGGGGCCAGGGAGAGGTTCAGGAGTTGGCTGCTGTTTGGCCTGCAGGATGCCAAGGGGACCCATCAGGGTCCCGGCGCCGTGAGTGACTCCCACCTGAAGAAACATCCGTGGTGGCGGGTGATGTGCCTGAGCGGCGTCGACTATTTCTCCACCCTTGGTTACCAGCCGGCCATCGCCGCCCTGGCCGCGGGCGTGATCTCGCCGCTCGCGACCCTGGTGCTGGTGGCCGTCACCCTGCTCGGCGCCCTGCCCGTCTACCGGCGGGTCGCCGGCGAAAGCCCCCACGGTGAGGGGTCCATCGCCATGCTGGAGCGGCTGCTGCCGCGCTGGGGCGGCAAACTCCTTGTCCTCGTGCTGCTGGGTTTCGCCGCGACGGACTTCATGATCACCATGACCCTGTCCGCCGCCGACGCCACGGCGCACGCGATCCAGAACCCCTTTGCCCCCGGCTGGCTGCAGGGACACAACGTCCTTGTCACACTTTTCCTGCTCGCCCTGCTGGCCGCAGTCTTCCTGCGCGGCTTCAGGGAAGCCATCGGCGTCGCCGTCGTCCTGGTTGCCGTCTACCTGGGCCTGAACGTCGTGGTGGTGGCCACCACCCTGGTCGAGGCGTGGACCCGCCCGCTGGCCGTGGGGGAGTGGTGGCGCGTGCTGACCACGTCCCACGGGAGCCCGCTGATGGTGGTCGGCATCGCGCTGCTGGTGTTCCCCAAACTGGCGCTGGGCCTGTCCGGCTTTGAAACGGGCGTCGCGGTGATGCCGCAGATCAAGGGCCGGCCCGGCGACACCGAGGAGCACCCCGTAGGCCGCATCGAGGGTGCCCGCCGGCTCCTGACCACTGCCGCCGTCATCATGAGCGCCTTTCTGATCACCACCAGCTTCACCACCGTCGTGCTCATTCCGGAACAGGAATTCCGGCCCGGCGGCCAGGCCAACGGCCGCGCCCTGGCCTACCTCGCGCATGAGTACCTGGGGAACGGTTTCGGCACCATCTACGACATCAGCACGATCGCGATTCTTTGGTTCGCCGGCGCCTCCGCGATGGCGGGGCTGTTGAACCTGGTGCCCCGTTACCTGCCCCGCTACGGCATGGCCCCGGGATGGGCCCGGGCGGTGCGTCCGCTGGTGCTGGTGTTCACGCTGATCGGTTTCCTGATCACCTGGCTGTTCGGCGCCGACGTCGACGCCCAGGGCGGCGCGTACGCCACCGGCGTGCTGGTGCTGATGACCTCCGCCGCCGTGGCCGTGACCCTGTCGGCCCGCCGGAGGCAGCAGCGCCGGCTCACCGTCGGGTTCGGGGCCATCGCCGTGGTTTTCATCTACACCACCATCGCCAACATTATTGAACGGCCCGAAGGCATCCGGATTGCCTCGTTCTTCATCGTGGGGATCATCGTGATCTCGCTGCTCTCACGCATCCGGCGTTCCTTTGAACTGCACGCCACGCACGTCCACCTGGACCGTCAGGCGCTGGAATTCATGTCCGCCAACCTGGACGGACCCATCACAATGATCGCCCATGAACCCCTGCGCCTGAGCGCCGAGGCCTACCGGGAGAAACTGACCTCCGCGATCGAGGTCAGCCACCTGCCGGTGGACTACCGGGCGTTGTTCCTGGAAGTCATCGTCGATGATTCCTCCGACTTCGAAACCGCACTGGAAGTCCGCGGCGTCGTCCGCCACGGCTACCAGATCCTTGAGGTGCACGGGCCCGTGGTCCCGAACACCATCGCCTCGGTGCTGCTGCACATCCGGGACGTGACCGGCCTGATGCCGCACATCTACTTCCGCTGGACGGAGGGCAACCCCGTGGTGAACCTCCTGCGCTTCCTGTTCCTTGGCGAGGGCGAAATCGCCCCCGTCACCCGCGAGGTACTGCGCGAAGCCGAACCCGACGTGGCCAGGCGACCCTGGGTCCACGTCGGCTGACAGCCCGCGGAACGATCAAGGCCAGCGACCGGGACCCGGCAGGAGCCGTCCGTCGCCACGGGCGGCGGCACACCCCTGCTCGTGGCCCAGGCCCGCGATGAGGGCGGCGCCGAAGTCCTCGGGACCATCCATTTGGCCGACGTCGTGAAACCGGGCATGCACGCCCGGTTCGCCGAGCTCCGGAAGATGGGCATCCGGACCGTCATGATCACCGGCGACAACCCCGTCACCGCGAAGGCGATAGCGGCCGAAGCCGGCGTCGATGACTTCGTGGCCGAAGCGACCCCGGAGGACAAGCTCACCGTCATCAAAAAGGAGCAGGCAGTCGGGCGCCTGGTGGCCATGACCGGGGACGGCACCAACGACGCCCCCGCGCTGGCCGCGGCGGACGTCGGCGTCGCCATGAACTCCGGCACCCCCGCCGCCAAGGAGGCAGCCAACATGGTCGACCTCGACTCCGACCCCACGAAACTCATCAACATCGTCGGCATCGGCAAGCAACTGCTCATCACCCGCGGCGCGCTCACCACCTTCTCCGTCGCCAACGACGTCGCGAAATACTTTGCCATTGTCCCGGCCCTGTTCACCGCCACCTACCCGGGCCTCGGATTGCTGAACATCATGGGCCTGGCCACACCGGCCTCGGCCATCCTGTCGGCGGTGATCTTCAACGCCCTCATCATCATCGCCCTGGTGCCCCTGGCACTGCGCGGCGTGAAATACCGTGCCGTCTCGGCGAACCAGGCGCTGGCGCGGAACATGCTGATTTACGGGCTCGGCGGACTCATCGCCCCCTTCATCGGCATCAAGATCATCGACCTGGTCATTGCCCTCATCCCCGGCATCGGCTAGGAACCTCCCATGAACACCATCATCGGCTACCTCCGCCAGGCGGGAACCGCCGTCCGGTTCCTGTTCCTCACGGCCGACGACGCCGGCACCCAGGCCCCGAGGTGGTTCCATGCCCGGCCGTCGGCCGTCAAGTGGGACCCGGCCTCGTCCTCGGCCAGCAACCTCGGCCCCAAC
>JAODMV010000402.1 GCA_025464875.1 Arthrobacter sp.
GCCGTCGGTGATGTACGGGCCGAAGCGGCCTTCCTTCACCACGATGTTCTTCTCCGATACCGGGTCCGGACCGAATTCGGCCAGCGGCGGAACGGCGGCACGGGCACCGCGCTGCTTGGGCTGGGAGTAGATTTCCAGTGCCTGCTCCATCGTGATCGTGAAGATTTCCTCTTCCGAGCCGATGGACCGGGAATCCGTGCCCTTCTTCAGGTACGGGCCGAAGCGGCCGTTCTGGACCGTGATCGGGTTGCCCTCGGCATCCTGGCCGAGGACCCGAGGCAGGCTCATGAGCTGCAGGGCCTCGTCCAGGGTGACGGTTTCCACGCTCATCGAGGCGAACAGGGATCCCGTGCGCGGCTTGGCCTTGACCAGCTTTTTCGGCGGCTTGGGTTTGCCGTTCTTGTAGTACTCCACCGGGGCGTTGGCCAGCTGCTCGGCCGTCGGCTCGGGGATGATCTCGGTGACGTAGGCGCCGTAGCGCCCGTTCTTGGCCACCACGGTGTGCCCGGTGTGCGGATCCGTGCCGAGCACGCGCTCCTCCGGGGCCGCGGTCTCCATCAGCTCGATCGCCTTGGCGGCCGTGAGCTCATCCGGCGCCAGGTCCTCGGGAACGTTGGCGCGGGCGGATTCGACCACCTCGCCGGTCTCGGGGTCCACGGCCGCGATGGAGCTTTCCAGGTACGGGCCGAACTTGCCAACACGCAGCGTGATGCCCTCCGCGATCGGCACCGAGTTGATCTCGCGGGCATCGATTTCGCCGAGGTTGTTCACGATGCTCAGCAGGCCCGGTTCCTTGTCTTCACCGAAGTAGAAGTGCCTCAGCCAGGTCGCGCCGGCTTCCTGGCCGTTGGCGATCCTGTCCAGGTCCGCTTCCATGTCGGCCGTGAACTCGTAGTCCACATAGTCCTTGAAATGCTGCTCCAGGAGACGGATCACCGAGAACGCGATCCAGCTCGGGACCAGCGCGGAGCCCTGTTTGCGGACGTAGCCGCGGTCCTGGATGGTGGAGATCGTGGAGGCGTAGGTGGACGGACGGCCGATGCCCTTCTTCTCCAGCTCGGCGGTGAGCGACGCTTCGGTAAAGCGCGGCGGCGGGGACGTCTCATGGCCGACGGCGATGATCTGCGAGGCGGTCAGGGCGTCGCCCTTGGCCACGTTCGGGAGCCGGCGGGCTTCCTCGGACTCGTCGTCTCCGCGGCTTTCGTCCTTGCCTTCCTCGTAGGCAGCCAGGAAGCCCGGGAAGGTGATGACGGTGCCGGAGGCCGAGAACTCGGCGTCGCGTCCGTCGGCCGCCACCGCGCCGAGGCGGATGGTGGCGGTGGAACCCTTGGCGTCGGCCATCTGCGAGGCCACGGTGCGCTTCCAGATGAGCTCATAGAGGCGGAATTCGTCGCCGCTGAGCTGCTGGGCCACCTGGGCCGGGGTGCGGAAGGAGTCGCCGGCGGGGCGGATGGCCTCGTGGGCTTCCTGCGCGTTGGCGGCCTTTCCGCTGTAGACCCGCGGAGACTGGGGCACGTACTCCGGGCCGTACAGCTCGGACGCCTGGCGCCGGGCGGCCGTGACGGCCTCGTTGCTCAGCGCCGAGGAGTCCGTACGCATGTACGTGATGTAGCCGTTTTCGTAGAGCCGCTGCGCCACCTGCATCGTGCTTTTCGAGGAGAACCGCAGCTTGCGGCCGGCCTCCTGCTGCAGCGTGGAGGTGGTGAACGGCGCGGCCGGACGGCGGGTGTACGGCTTGGTGTCGACAGAGCGGACGCGGAAGTCGGCGGCCTGCAACCCTGCCGCCAGGGAGGTGGCGAGTTCCTCGTTGAGGTGCACCGAGTTGCGGGAGGTGAGCTCGCCGTCGTCGTTGAAGTCACGGCCGCTGGCCACCTTGGCGCCGTCAACGGCCGCCAGCTTCGCCTTGAATGAAGCAGCGCCGGAATCGGCGCCGAACTGCCCCGTCAGGTCCCAGTACGAGGCGGCTTTGAAGGCCATGCGCTCACGTTCACGGTCCACGACCATGCGGGTCACCACGGACTGCACCCGGCCTGCGGAGAGCCCGCGGGCCACCTTGCGCCACAGCACCGGGGAAATCTCGTAGCCGTAGAGGCGGTCCAGGACGCGCCGGGTCTCCTGCGCGTCGACCAGGTCCGTGTCCACATCGCGCAGGTTGTCCATGGCGCGGTGGATGGCTTCCTTGGTGATTTCACCGAAGGTCATCCGGTAGACCGGCACCTTGGGCTTGAGCACTTCCAGCAGGTGCCACGCGATGGCCTCGCCCTCGCGGTCCCCATCGGTTGCGAGATAAAGAGCGTCGGCGCCCTTGAGCTGGGCCTTGAGTTCGGCGACCTTTTTCTTCTTGTCCGGGGACACCACGTAATAGGGCTTGAAGTCGTTTTCAATGTCGACGGCGAACTTGCCCAGCGGCGTTTTCTTCAGTTCCGCGGGGAGCTCCGAGGGCTGCGGCAGGTCGCGGATGTGACCGATGGAGGCCTCAACGATGAAGCCCTCGCCGAGGTACTTGGCGATGGTCTTGCTCTTGGCGGGAGACTCTACGATCACGAGTTTCTTGCCGGTTTTGGCCTTGCTTGGCACGGTGCTCCTACAGAAAAAGGTTGCTCGGGCCGATGCGCCCATACCCGCCTAGTTCACCATATTTTGCAGGATCCCGCGCATTCAGGTGGAAACCCCCGGCTTGCCGCCGCTACTTCCGGACGTCGTCAGGCAGGGTTTTCCGGCACCGCCAGGGGGCGCCGCCGGCGCGGTGACGGGAGCGGCGCCGGTCATCGGGGATCCTCGGGGATCGTCGGGGATCATTGACCACATCGTCGCCATGCGCTGCGCGCCTTCGGGCACCCGGACCGGGTCCTCGAGCTCATAGTCCTTCAACAGGGCGAATAGTTTTCCGCTCAGCTCGGCCCGCTGGCCCGGCGTCAGGTACAGCAGATTGCTGGCCAGCACCACGGAAGACGCGGCGTCCGCCGATTCACCACCGTCCTGGCGCCGTTCACGCTCTTCCTCGCGGGCCTTGGCGTAGGCGTTGACGCGGCGGCGGAACGCGTCGAGTTCCAGATCCACGACGGCGAACTCCGGGCTGGCGATTCCCCCGCCCGAGTTGATGGAGAAGTCGGTGCCCGCGGCTTTCCAGCGCCGCTCCCGGGCGTCGCCGGCGGTGGCGGCCGGCACCACAATGCCCCATTTCTGGAGGGCCCGCAGGTGGTAGCTCATGGCGCTGGGGGTGAGGCCGGTCAGCGCGGCGAGTTCGGTGGCCGTGCGGCTCACCTGGGTGGAATACAGCTCGGAAATGACCTCCAGCCGCGCCGCGTGCGCCAGCGCGCGGATTGCCTTCGGGTCGGTGATCTCCACTTTCTTGTCCGGCCGCGGCCTGCGTTTGGCGGGCGGCGGAACCGGAGACTCCGCCGTTGGGGTTTCTGCGTTCACCCCACCAGTCTATCGACCTCGGACAGACTGTGAAAGAGATGCTTGACAATCCCATGAGGCCGGGAGGGGGCAGGCGTCAGGCGGCCGCGAGGCGGGCCGGCGTCAGGCGGGCAGCAGGAAGCCGTCGCGGACCAGGTTCCCCACTTCGGTGAGGAGCCCGCCGCGGAATGCCTCGCCATCGAACTCTCCCCCGTCGCCCAGATGTCCGGCGTCCATTTGCCCACTGCCTAGCAGCGCCTCGAGGGCGCCGACGATCTGCCCGACGGACAGCTCGCCGTCGCACGCTGAAACGAAGCCGGCCAGTTCGGTGCTGAGCAGGTTGGTGCGGCGCAGGCCTGCACCCTGGCGCAGCAGGATAACGCCGGGATGTTCGGCACCCGGGCGCTGGTGCCGTTCCTCCGTGACATCGTCGGCCACGAGCAGATGCGCGGCCGCGAGATCGTTGGCGGCCAGCCAGTCGGCGCGTTCCACGGCGGCACCCAGATGCGGCCCGACGGGCTGTTCGATCGGGTAGGTGATCTCCTCGAAGCGGGACACCACCGGCGCGCCGTCTGCCGCGGGTCGCCGCATCCAGATCATGCCGAAGCCGACGCCCTCCACATTGCGGGAGGCAAAATCCTCTAGGTAGGCCGCATAGGAGTCTTGATAGAGCCGGCGGTCGCGGTTTTCCGAGGCGTCCTGCAGCCAGGTCTCGGCGTATTGCTCGGGGCCCACCTGCTCCCGCTGGATAAACCACACGTCCGCGTCCGGACTAGCCCAGCTGTGCGGCCGTTCGGCCCAGGAGGACGCCGCTGCGATCTCCCAGTTGT
>JAODMV010000054.1 GCA_025464875.1 Arthrobacter sp.
CGGCCTCGCGGCCGTGGCGGCGTGCACGCCTGGGGCGGCCCCGGCGCCCTCGTCGGCCAGCACCTCAACAGGGACAGCGACGCCGACTCCGTCGCCCTCCGCGACGCCGCCCGGCACGGCGCCGTCACCGTCCGCGACGCCGCCCACGCCACCGCCCGCGACTGCAACTGCAACTGCAACTGCCGGCACCGCGCCGTCGGCCTCCGCGCCCGGGACGCAGCATTCACTCACGGACCCGGCGAGCCCCTGGGTGGTGGTCAACAAACACCGCGCGCTCTCCCCCGCCAGCTATGTACCCGCCGACCTTGTCCAGCCACGGGTTCGCCTCGCCGTGTCCGGTGAGGCGGCGCTGCTGAACAGCACGACGGCGGCGGCGGCGGAAAAGATGTTCGCAGCCGCGGCGGCCGACGGTGTCACCCTGACCCTGGCCAGCGGATACCGCTCGTTCGCGACGCAGACCAGCACCTATGGCAGCTATGTGTCTTCACAGGGGCAGGCCGAGGCCGACACCGTGTCCGCCCGCCCGGGCTATTCCGAGCATCAGACGGGCTGGTCCTTCGACATTGGCGACGGCGGCGGAGCCTGCGGCTTCCAACCCTGCTTCGCTGAGCAGCCGGCAGCCGTGTGGGCCCGGGACAACGCCCACCGCTTCGGTTTCGTGGTCCGCTACCCCTGGATGTTCCATGCGATCACCGGCTACTACTACGAGCCGTGGCATTTGCGCTTCATCGGCCCCGAGGCGGCCACGGACATGAAGAGCCGCGGAATCGCCACGCTGGAGGAGTATTTCGGGCTGGAAGCCGCGCCGGCGTACCGCTGAGGCGGTACATGGACCGCATGGGGGACATTCCTCGCCGCCGCAGCCCGACCGCTGGTGCGTCACACAAATGATGGCCCGCCCCCTGGGGGCGTGCCATCATTTGTGTGGAAGGGTCAACTCAGTCCGCGATGAGCTCCAGGGCCAGTTCGGTCCGGACGACTTGGGCGAGGCGCTCCGCCACGTCCTGGGCCGTGGCCTGGTCGCCGGCTTCGACCATCACGCGCACCACCGGCTCCGTTCCGGAGGGGCGGAGCAGGACACGTCCGGTGGCGCCCAGTTCGGCTTCGGCAGCGGCCACAGCCTGGGCCACGGTCACATCATCCTTCACCCGGGTGCGGTCAACGCCCTTGACGTTGATCAGGACCTGCGGGAGCTTTGTCATTACCTTGGCCAGTTCCTTCAACGGCCGGCCCGTGAGAGCGACCTGCGCTGCGATCTGGAGTCCGGTCAGCACTCCGTCGCCCGTCGTGGCGTGGTCCGCGAAGATTACGTGTCCGGACTGCTCGCCGCCGAGGTTGAACCCGCCTTCTCGCATTTCCTCCAGCACGTAGCGGTCCCCCACCCCGGTTTCGCGCAGGCTGATGCCGGCCTCGCGCAGTGCGATTTTCAGTCCGAGGTTGCTCATGACGGTCGCCACCAGGACGTCGTCCTTGAGCTTCCCCGAGGCCTTGAGCGCCACGGCCAGGATGGCCATGATCTCGTCGCCATCGACTTCATTGCCTTCATGGTCCACGGCGAGGCAGCGGTCGGCGTCGCCGTCATGCGCAATGCCCAGATCCGCGCCATGTGCCAGGACAGCGCGCTTCAGCGGCCCCAGGTGCGTGGAGCCCACGCCCTCGTTGATGTTGAGTCCGTCCGGTTCGGCGCCGATTACTTTGACGTCGGCTCCGGCCTCCTTGAACACCTGCGGGGAACAGCCGCTGGCTGCACCGTGGGCACAGTCGAGGACAACCTTCAGGCCCTCCAGGCGGTGCGGGAGCGTGCCGAGCAGATGCACGATGTAGCGGTCCTCGGCGTCGGCGAAGCGCTGGATGCGCCCCACTTCGCCGCCTACCGGCCGGAACGGTTCCTTGCCCATCTGCGCCTCGATGGCATTCTCCACCTCGTCGGGCAGTTTCTGCCCGCCGCGGGCGAAGAACTTGATGCCGTTGTCAGGCGCCGGATTGTGCGAGGCGGAGATCATCACGCCGAAGTCCGCGTCCAAATCCGCCACGAGGTACGCGGCAGCAGGAGTGGGGAGCACACCGGCGTCGTAGACGTCGATTCCGGAGCTGGACAGCCCGGCTTCCACGGCCGCCGCCAGGAACTCCCCGCTGGCGCGCGGGTCGCGCGCCACCACTGCGCGTGGCCGGGTTCCATTGGTATTGCGGTCGTGGCCAAGCACGACGGCGGCAGCCTGGGCCAGCTGCATGGCTAGCTCGGCTGTGAGCAGGCCGTTCGCCAGGCCCCGGACACCATCTGTTCCAAATAATCTAGACATATCGGCTCAAGTTTAGACGATGAGCGGGAGAAGGCCCGTCCTGCCGCGTTCCGCATGGCCCGTTTCACACCCGCAAGCCGGCCGGCAGCGCACGCCCGAGCACCGTTAAACGGCGAAAGCCCGCCCCGCCACGAGGGACGGAACGGGCTTTCGGAAGCGACATCAGCGCTTGGGGATCCGAGCGCTGAGAAGCGCCGCGGGCCCCAACAGGCGGTCGCGTCAGCGGCCAGCTGTTGGGCAGGCGCTTTTTAGCGCTTGGAGTACTGCTGAGCCTTACGGGCCTTCTTGAGACCAGCCTTCTTACGCTCGATGACGCGGGCGTCACGGCGCAGGTAACCGGCCTTCTTCAGGGTCGCACGGTTGTTCTCGGCGTCGATCTCGTTCAGTGAACGGGCGATGCCGAGGCGCAGGGCGCCGGCCTGGCCGGAGATGCCACCACCGTGGATGCGCGCAATGACGTCGTAGGCGCCTTCGAGATCGAGGATCTTGAAGGGCTCGTTGACGTCCTGCTGGTGCAGCTTGTTCGGGAAGTAGTTCGCCAGTTCGCGGCCATTGATGGTCCACTTACCGGAGCCCGGCACGACGCGAACGCGTGCGACGGCTTCCTTGCGACGGCCAACTGCTGCGCCGGCAACGGTCAGGGCCGGGCGCTCCTTCTTCGGCGCCGCTGCTTCTGCAGCTCCGCTTTCCGAGGTGTAGCTGGTCAGGTTTTCCTCAGCCTCAACGGCTTCGGTGGTCAGTTCTTCGTTCTGAGCCACGATTCTCCTTG
>JAODMV010000080.1 GCA_025464875.1 Arthrobacter sp.
GCCATGAGGTGGCCGCGGACGCGGTAAGAGTGGATCAGCTGCTGGATCCGGGCGACCTTGTTGATCTCGTCGGCCGGGTCCACCTGCCGGTCCGGGCTCCAGCGGACGGGCTCGTACGGGATGCGCAGGGACTCGAAGATGTCGTCGTAGAAGTTCTGGGCACCGAGCAGGAGCTGGTGCACGAGCTTGAGGAACTCGCCGCTGCCGGCACCCTGGATGACGCGGTGGTCATACGTGGAGGTCAGTGTGAGGACCTTGCTGATGGCGTTCTGCGCAATGATCTTCGGGCTGGCACCCTGGAATTCCGCCGGGTAGTCCAGCGCGCCGACGCCGATGATGGCAGCCTGGCCCTTGGACAGGCGCGGCACCGAGTGCACCGTGCCGATGCCGCCGGGGTTGGTCAGCGAGACCGTGGTTCCGGAGTGGTCATCAGCCGTCAGCTTGCCGTTGCGGGCCCGCTTGATCAGGTCCTCGTAGGTGTGCCAGAACTCGGAGAAGTTGAGGGTCTCGGCCTTCTTGATGTTCGGCACCATGAGCAGGCGGGTGCCGTCCGGCTTCGGCATGTCGATGGCGATGCCGAAGTTCACGTGTGCGGGCTGGACTGCCACGGGCTTGCCGTCGATCACGTCGTAGTAGACGTTCATCGAGGGGAACTGGGCCAGTGCGCGGATGACGGCGTAGCCGATCAGGTGCGTGAAGGAGACCTTGCCGCCACGGGCGCGGGCCAGGTTGGAGTTGATGACCACGCGGTTGTCGATCAGCAGCTTGGCCGGGATGGCGCGGACGCT
Source organism: Arthrobacter sp. (assembly GCA_025464875.1). Taxonomy (GTDB): domain Bacteria; phylum Actinomycetota; class Actinomycetes; order Actinomycetales; family Micrococcaceae; genus Arthrobacter. The sequence continues at coordinate 789 of JAODMV010000080.1, forward strand.
GGTGGCCGTCGGTACTTCCAGGCTCGTGATCATGTTGGTGGCGATGGCCTTGGCCGGTCCGCGGAGGACGGCGACGACGTCTTCCTCCGGGGCTGTGGGGGCCTTGGTGTTCTTGGGCAGCTGGGCCGGGATCGGCGCGGTGCCGGGTCCGGCTTCGGCGGTCTTGGAGCCGTCGCGGGCCACCGTGGCCGGGGCCTTCTTGGCATCGGGAGCGGCAGCCGGGGCGGCCGCGGTCGGTGCTGCTGGTGCTGCCGGAGCGGGTGCTGCTGGCGCGGCCGGCGACGCTGCCGGGGCTACAACGGGAAGTTCGCGGGTTACGGGGTTGGCGGGCGCCGCTGCCCTCGAAGTCCCGTTGGTGGAGGAACCGTCGCCGGCATCGAAGGATTCGAACAGGGGCCACCACTTGGCGTCAACCGTGTTCTTGTCCTGCTGGTAACGCTCGTACAGTTCGTCAACGAGCCACTCGTTTCCGCCAAATCCCTCTGGTAGACGGTGGCTAGGCTGCTCTGGCACTTGAAATACGCCTCTTCCATGAGTTTGATTCCCTCTGGTTTACACGGTGCCGCGGCACAACGATCGAACCAGTCTCTGCGTCCAGTGAAACCCAGACCCATGCCAGTCTAGTGACGATTCTTAGCAAACCGCCAATATGGGTGACGCAAATCATCGCGCCGCCCGTCCTCCGCCGTTTATCGGCCCGGAAACGGCCTCCGCGAGCCCCCTCGCGGCGGCTCGGCCTCGCCTAGAATCGCAGGAGAACCCTTAGCAAGGAGCAGCCGTGCGTTTTCTCAATGAGCCCACCACCGATCTGACGTATTCGGACATTTTCCTGGTGCCGTCCCGTTCCGATGTCACCTCGCGGCTGGACGTGGACCTTGCGGCGGATGACGGCACCGGCTCCGCCATCCCGCTGGTCGCGGCGAATATGACGGCGGTAACAGGGAAACGGATGGCCGAGACCATGGCCCGCCGCGGGGGCCTGGGGGTTCTGCCCCAGGACGTGCCGCTCGAGGTCATCCGGGATGTGACGGCCTGGATCAAGACCCGCCACCCGGTCCTTGAAACCCCGGTCAGCCTGGCCCCCTCGGACACGGTCATTGATGCGCTGCACCTGATGGGCAAGCGGCCCCATGGCGCCGTGGTGGTCGTGGATGAGTTCGGCGCCGTGGCCGGGGTCGTCCGCGCGGCCGACTGCGAAGGGCAGGACCGCTTCGCCTCGCTGGCCTCGGTGATCCGGCACGAGCCGCTGGTTCTCGACGCCAAGACGCTCGGTGGCGGGGACCTCGGCGGCGAGACGCCCGACGGCGGCCGGGAGGCGGCCCTGCGCGGCGCCTTTGAGGCCATGGACGCCGCCGGCACCGACTATGCGCCGGTGCAGAAGGACGGCGTCCTGGCCGGTGTCCTCACCCGCAAGGGGGCCCTGCGCTCCACCCTCTACCGCCCGTCCCTGGACGGGAACGGCCGGCTCAAGGTGGCTGCCGCCGTCGGGATCAACGGTGACGTCGCCGGGCGGGCGGCCCAGTTGCTGGCCGCCGGCGTCAACGTGCTGGTCCTTGATACAGCCCACGGCCACCAGCAGAAGATGTTCGACGCGCTGGCGGCCGTGAAGAGCCTCAGCCCCGGGGTTCCGGTCGTCGCCGGAAACGTGGTCACCGCCGAAGCGACCCGGGAGCTGATCCAGGCCGGGGCGGACATCGTCAAAGTCGGCGTCGGGCCGGGTGCCATGTGCACCCCGCGGATGAAGAAGGCCGTCGGCCGTCCGCAGTACTCCGCCGTACTGGAGTGTTCAGCCGCCGCGCGCGAGGCCGGCGGCAGGGTGTGGGCGGACGGCGGGGTGCGCTATCCCCGGGACGTGGCCCTGGCCCTGGCCGCCGGGGCCAGCCAGGTCATGATCGGCTCCTGGTTCGCCGGCACGCACGAAAGCCCGGGGGACCTGCTGCTGGACGCCAGCGGCCGGCAGTACAAAGAGAGCTTCGGGATGGCCTCGGCCCGGGCCGTGCAGAACCGCAACCAGCGTGAGGACGCCTTCGAAAAGGACCGCAAGGCACTGTTCGAGGAGGGTATCTCCACGTCCCGCATGTACGTGGACGCGGCCCGGCCCGGCGTCGAGGACCTGCTGGACATGATCACCGCGGGACTGCGCAGCTCCATGAGCTACGCCGGTGCCGCCGACCTTGCCGCGTTCAGGGACCGCGCCGTGGCGGGCATCCAGTCCGCGGCCGGGTACGAGGAGGGCCGGCCGGTCCCGCAAAGCTGGTAACACCGCGGCCGGCCCGCCGCGGGTGACGCCGGAACGCCGTCGCGACTTTATGACTGCGTTACGGCGTCACAAGCCGGGGCCGGCGGAAGCTGCTCCTGTAGAATGAAACCCTTATGGACAGTAAATCTAGGTGCCGGCCTGGGGGCTGTCGGCGGAGAACGGAAATCGTTCCCGCCCAGTCCACCCGCAGTGCCGGCAATCCCCGTTCACGCGCCCATTCCTCTCCGGCCGCACGCCAGTCCGGAGCCTTTCAGGACACAGGGTCGGCCCCCGCTGACCATCCTCCGCCGGGCGGTTTCCCCCGGCAGCGCGTCCACCGGCACCTCGTCCACCAGCACCTCGTCCACCAGCACCGCCTCGCCGGCATTCCGAAAGCGGGCCGCTAAGTGGAGTGGATCCTTCTCGGAGCTGGCCTGCTGCTCATCCTCGGCACCGGCTTCTTCGTAGCCGTTGAATTCTCCCTGGTCGCCCTGGACCAGGCCACGGTCCAACGGGCCGTCGACAACGGCGACACCGCGGCCAAGCCGCTGCTCAAATGCCTCAAATCGCTGTCCACCCAACTCTCCAGCTGCCAGCTGGGCATCACCATGACCACGCTGCTGACCGGCTATGTCATGGAGCCATCCGTCGGTGCCCTGCTCGAAGGGCCCCTGACCGCCCTGGGCGTCCCCGAAGCCGCGGCCATCTCCATCTCGCTGGTGACGGCCATGGCGATCGCCACGCTGCTGTCCATGCTGATCGGCGAACTGGTGCCGAAGAACATGGCCATCGCGCTGTCCTTTCCCATCGGCAAGGCCCTCGCCCGCCCCCAGTTGGTCTTCACCGCCATCTTCAAACCCGCCATCGTGGTGCTCAACGGGTTCTCCAACAAGGTCCTCAATGTCTTCGGGCTCGAGGCCAAGGAAGAAATCTCCGGCGCCCGCACTCCGGCCGAGCTGGCCTCGCTCGTGCGTCGCTCCGCGGCCATGGGAACCCTCGACCCCGAAACCGCCAACTTTATTGCCCGGACGCTGAAGTTCTCCTCGCGGACAGCGGCGGACGTCATGACGCCGCGGATCCGGGTGGAGACCATCGACGCCGACCAGCCGGTCTCGGATGTCGTGCAGGCCGCCAAAGGCACGGGCTACTCGCGCTTCCCCGTCATCGGGGACTCCTCCGACGACATCCGCGGGGTGGTGCATATCAAAAAGGCCATCGCCGTGCCGCCGGAGAGGCGCCCCAAGCTGCAAGCCGGCGCCATCATGACGGACGTGCTCCGGGTCCCCGAGACCATCCACCTCGACGCCCTGCTCGCCGAGCTGCGTGAGGCCAACCTGCAGATGGCGGTGGTCCTCGACGAATACGGCGGAACCGCCGGGATTGCCACACTGGAGGACCTGGTGGAGGAAATCGTCGGCGAAGTGGCCGACGAACACGACAAGGTCCGGCCCGGGCTGCTGCAGAGCGCCTCGGGGGACTGGTACTTTCCGGGACTGCTCCGCCCCGATGAACTCTCCGAACAGATCCCGGGCCTCACCGTGCCCGACGAGGCTGCCTACGAAACGGTGGGAGGCTACGTCATGAGCGAGCTCGGCCGCATCGCCGCCGTGGGGGACACGGTCGACGTCGGAGGCGGCTCGCTGAGCGTGACCCGCATGGACGGCCGCAGGATCGACAGGATCCGCTTCAGGCCCGCGGGGGTCCCCGGCGGGGACCGGCCCGCCAGCCAGGCCGGTGCCGCATGAGCGACTGGGCAGGAATCCTCTGGCTTGTCATCTTGCTGCTGGGCAACGCCTTCTTCGTGGCTGCAGAGTTCGCCGTCATGTCTGCCCGGCGGAGCCAGATCGAGCCGCTGGCCGAGGCAGGATCGAAGCGGGCGCAGACCACGCTGCGCGCCATGGAAAATGTCTCGCTGATGCTGGCGTGCGCCCAGTTGGGCATCACCGTCTGCTCTCTGTTGATCCTGCAGGTCGCTGAGCCGGCGATCCACCACTTGCTGGCCGTGCCGCTCGAAGCCGTGGGCATGCCCATGGAGATCGCCGACGTGGTGGCGTTTGCCGTGGCCCTGCTGGTCGTCACGTTCCTGCACGTCACTTTCGGCGAGATGGTTCCCAAGAACATCTCCGTTTCGGTCGCGGACAAGGCGGCCCTGCTGTTGGCCCCGCCGCTGATGTTCATCGCCCGGATGGTGAAGCCTGTCATCGTGACCCTCAACTGGTCCGCGAACCACATCCTGAAGCTGATGCGGATCGAACCGAAGGACGAGGTGACCTCCTCCTTCACGCTTGAGGAGGTCCAGTCGATCGTGCAGGAATCCACCCGCCACGGGCTGGTGGATGACGCCGCCGGGCTGATCACCGGAGCGCTGGAGTTCTCGGAACACACCGCCTCCGACGTGATGGTCCCGCTGGACAAACTCGTGATGCTCAAGGCGGACACCACCCCGGCCGAATTCGAAAAGGCCGTGAGCCGGACCGGGTTCTCCCGCTTTCCGATGCTCGACGAAGACGGCATGCTCGCCGGATACCTGCACATCAAGGACGTGATCTCCATCCCGGAGGAGGACTATCACAAGCCGATTGCGGAAAGCCGCATCCGGTCCCTCGCCAACCTGGCCATGGACGACGAGATCGAGAAGGCCCTCTCCGTCATGCAACGGACCGGTTCACACCTGGCCCGGGTGAATGACCCGGACGGCAAGACGCAGGGAGTGCTGTTCCTCGAGGACATCATCGAGGAACTCGTCGGGGAGATTAGGGACGCCACGCAGGCCACCGGCTACCGGCGGCTGGGCCAGGGCTAGCCGCCCGGGCATGGACGTGGCGCCCAGATAGGAATCATTCCCATTTAGGGTTACACTCGATGTTGCTAATGCTCCTGATTCTCAATAGCAGATCCGAGGTTTCCCCGTGCGTCGTTCCCCTTCCCGTGCCATGCTCGCCGCCTTTGCCGGCCTCGGGCTGCTGCTGACGGCCTGCGCACCGACGGCGGGGAGCGCTCCGGCAGCGGCGGGGGACGGCGTCGTCGAGGTGGTCGCTTCCACCAGCGTCTACGGGGACATCGTCCGCAGCATCGGGGGGGACAAGGTCAACGTCAGCTCCATCATTTCGCGCCTCAGCCAGGACCCGCACTCCTACGAGGCGACCACGCAGGACAAGCTGGCCGTTTCCAAGGCCGAGTTGGTGGTGGAAAACGGCGGCGGTTATGACGACTTCATCCACAAACTCGCCGAGGACGCCGGCTTGGACCACGAGAACATCCTCAACGCCGTGGAAGTCTCCGGGTTGGCTCCGGAGAGCGCTGCTGACGCGACCCATGCCGCCGAAACGTCCGAGGCGGACAGGCACAGCCACCAACATGCTGGGTTCAACGAACATGTCTGGTATAGCTTGCCGGCCATGTCCCGTCTGGCGGACGCCATCGCCGCAAAGCTCGGGGCCCTTGAACCCTCCTCCGCGGAGACCTTCCGGGCAAACGCGGCCGCCTTCAGCCAGGGGCTCGGCGGTCTGGAAGGCAAGCTTGCCGAGATCAAGGCCTCGGCCGGCCATGCGCCGGTGGTCGCCACGGAGCCGGTGCCGCTGTACCTCCTGGCGGCCGCCGGCCTGGAGAACAAGACCCCGGCCGGGTACACGGCGGCGATCGAAGAAGATGCGGACGTGCCGCCCGCTGTCCTGAACGAGACCGTTCAGCTTGTAAAGTCCGGCGACATCAGGCTCCTGGCCTACAACACGCAGACTGAGGGGCCGCAGACCGTGGCAGTGAAGGATGCCGCCGAGGCCGCGGGCGTCCCGGTGCTGGACTTCAGCGAGACCCTGCCGGATGGCCAGACCTACCTGCAGTGGATGACCGAAAACGTCGACAGCCTCACCAAGACCCTGGCCTGAGGCACTCGGGCCGGCATCCCGGACCCTGGTCACCGGATCACGGTCTCCCGGCCTAGGCAGTGGCGCCTGCGACAATGGGACCTAAGATAATCGCAACGGCGAAGGGGCGTCCGTGCCCCTTCCGCCGTTAATTTATGCAGTCATCAGAGTGTGGGCTCCCGGCCCGCAGAAAATCGAGGAAATTTAAGTTGACGCCGGTAGTGAGCCTCCGCGGTGCGTCCCTCTCGTTCGGCGGGCGGACACTCTGGCAGGGTCTGGACCTGGACATCAACCCGGGGGAATTCTTCGCCGTCCTCGGCCCCAACGGAAGCGGCAAGACCACCTTCCTCAAGGTCCTGCTCGGACTGCAGGAGCTCAGCGCCGGCACGGCGGTACTCGACGGCCGGCCGGTTGAACGTGGCAGCCGGCGGATCGGCTACATCCCGCAGCAGAAGTCTTTCGACCCTGACACTCCGTTGCGCGCACGCGACCTCGTCGGCCTCGGCGTCGACGGACACCGCTGGGGAGTCCGGATCGGCGCCTCCACAGCGAACCGCAAGATCGATGAACTCCTGGACCTGGTGGGCACCGGCGACTATGCCAAGGTTCCCGTGGGCCAACTCTCCGGCGGTGAGCAGCAGCGGCTTCGGGTCGCCCAGGCCCTCGCCACGGACCCCAAGGTGCTGTTGTGTGACGAGCCCCTGCTCTCCCTCGACCTGCAGCACCAGCAGGCCGTCAGCGCGCTGATCAACAAGCAGTGCCATGATCGGGACAGCGCCGTGGTGTTCGTGACGCACGAGATCAACCCCATCATGGACTACGTGGACCGGGTGCTGTACCTGGCCGGCGGACAGTTCCGTGTGGGTACACCCGCAGAGGTCATGACCACGGAGGTGCTGTCCGATCTGTACGGCAGCCACGTGGAGGTTATCGAGGCGAACGGGCGGTTGGTCGTGGTGGGGTTGCCCGATGCCACGACCCATCATCACGAGGACGCGCATGCGGTGGCGGGGGAGGTGGGCTGAGTGGATCTGGACAGCTTGTTGAATGCAACCTTTAACTTCGAGAACTACGGCGAACTGCTCGTATTGGTGCAGAACTCCATCTGGGCCGGGGCGGTACTCGGCCTGCTGGGCGGGCTGATGGGGACCTTCGTGATGAAGCGGGACCTGGCCTTCGCCGTGCACGGCATCTCCGAACTCTCCTTCGCCGGGGCGGCCTTCGCCCTCCTGATCGGCGCGGACATCATCCTGGGCTCGCTCGCCGGATCCGTGACGGCGGCCCTGGTGCTGGGGCTGATGGGCGTCCGCGCCCGCGACAAGAACTCAATCATCGGCGTCATCATGCCGTTCGGCCTGGGCCTGGGCATCCTCTTCCTCTCGCTCTACGAGGGCCGCGCCGCCAACAAGTTCGGCCTGCTCACCGGCCAGATCGTGTCCGTGGGAACGGTGCAGCTCCAGGTGCTGGCCGTCGCCGCCGTCGTCGTGATGCTGGCCCTGGTGGCCATCTGGCGGCCGCTCACCTTCGCGAGTGTGGACCCCGACGTCGCCACGGCCCGCGGCGTGCCGGTCCGGGCCCTGGCGATTGGCTTCATGGTGCTGCTGGGCATCAGCGTGGCACTGTCCATCCAGATCGTGGGCGCACTGCTGGTGCTGGCCTTGCTGATCACGCCGGCAGCTGCAGCATTGCGGGTGACTTCCTCGCCCCGGCTGGTGGTGGTCCTGAGCGTGGTCTTCGCCATGACAGCCACGGTTGGTGGCATCCTGCTGGCCCTCGGTGGGCGGATCCCGATTAGCCCCTACGTGACCACGCTGTCGTTCCTGATCTACGTGGTGTGCCGGGTGATCGGGGGGATCCGGGCCAAGCGGGGGATTAACGGCCGGATCCTGCCGTCCACTCCGGTCCCGACCGCCTGACCGGCTAGCCCTCGCCTCGAGCAGAGCGAAGCTGCGCGCGTCTGCCGAGCAAATACGGTTCGATGTCCAGGACGCGGCAAAGCGAGAGGGCCTCCGGCTCCAGGTCCTTCGCCTCCACGAACAAGCCATACCCGCCGTGCTGGGCGGCGGCCCACCAATGATCAGCCTCTCGCCAAACGGTGAACGGCACGGGAACACCGTCTACCGGTATCGACACTTGCTCGCCGGGCTCAGCGACCAGCGCGGCCAGCCGGCGGGAAAAATCATCGCCGTCGGCCGGAGGACCTGCGGCGGTCATCCGATGGAAGGCCACCGCCAGCGTCGGATCCTCGCTTACGGCATGGCGCTGCTAGCTGTCGGCTTTCCGGGCGGTGCAGTCGGGGCAGAGTCCGAAGATCTCCACGGTATGTTCCACTGCGGTGAAGCCGTGCTCCTTCGCCGTCCGCGCCGCCCAGGCTTCAACGGCCGGGGCTTCGACTTCAACCGCCTTGCCGCAGTTGCGGCACAGCAGATGGTGGTGGTGGCCGGTCACGGCGCAGCGGCGGTAGACGGCCTCACCGTCGGCGTTACGGAGCACGTCAACCAGTCCGTCGTCGGCGAGGGACTGCAGGATGCGGTAGGCGGTGGCCAGGGAAACCGCGGTGCCCCGGTCCTGGAGGATGCGGTGCAGCTCCTGCGTGCTGACGAAGTCCGCCAGTTCGTCCAGGGCCGCACTGACCGCGAGGCGCTGCTTCGTGACGCGCTGCTCCTTGCCCGCGGCGGAGGCCGGAGCCGGCGTCCGGCTGCCGTCGGCTGGGGCGCCTTGGGACATCTTGGAACTCGCTTCGCTAAAGGGTGGTGGCAATGTCCCAGATTACCAGCAGGGTGCGTGGACACCGCGATGCCGGATCCATAGGCTGGCCGGATGAAGCTGACAAAATATGCCCACGCCTGCGTCCGCCTCGAGAAAGATGGAAAGGTGCTGGTGTTCGACCCCGGGACGTTTTCGGAGACTGACCAGGCCCTTCACGGCGCCGATGCCGTGCTGATCACGCACGAGCACGCGGACCACGTGGACGTCGACGCCGTCGTGGCCGCAGTGCTGGGCAGCGGATCGTTGCAGATTTTCGCGCCGGAGTCAGTGGCGGCGCAGTTGCGCGGCGAGGCGGCCGGCGCCGAGGACCGAATCCACGCCGTGCACCCGGGCGGGGATTTCGAGACGGCCGGGTTCACCATCCGGAGCTTTGGTGGCCAGCACGCCCTGATCCACCCCCAGATCCCGGTGGTGGCCAACATCGGCTATCTGGTGGACTCGAACGTCTATCACCCGGGGGATTCCTTCGTCATCCCCGACGGAGTGGACGTCAAGACCCTGCTGGTGCCCATCCACGCGCCCTGGAACAAGGTGGGCGAGGTCGTGGACTTCGTGATCGGCGTCCGCGCGCCGAAGGCCTTCCCGATCCACGACGCCTTGCTCAACGCCAACGGGCTCGGGCTCATCGAGGGGCACGTGACCCGGATGGGAGCCAAGTACGGGACCGAATACCGGCACCTCTCCAGCGGGGAAGCGGTGGAGGTCTAGCCCGCACGCGATCCGCCCGCCAAAGGAGAACCGATGGACACCCTCATGGACGTTTCTGTGCTCAAGCACCGGATGGGCTCCGGCCAGCGAACCGTGCTGCTGGACGTGCGCTGGGCGCTGGGAGACCCCCACGGCAGGGACCACTACCTCAGGGGACACATCCCCGGCGCTGTCTTCGTGGACCTCGCCACCGAACTGGCAGGCCCCGCGGATCCCCGCCGCGGCCGTCACCCGCTGCCGCCGGTTGCGCAGTTCCAGGCCTCCGTTCGTCGCTGGGGCGTGAACAGCGGAGACGTCGTGGTCGCCTACGACGACAGCGGCAGCATGGCCGCCGCACGGCTGTGGTGGATGCTGCGGAATGCCGGCTTCAGCACGGTTCACCTGCTCGACGGCGGCCTCGCCGCCTGGCGTGCCGCCGGCTATGAGCTGGAGGGCGGGCCGGAACCGGCATCCCCCGGGGAGGCCACGCTGGCCGAGGGCGCCATGCCTGTGATCGACGCCGGGCAGGCGGCCGCCTGGGGGCGACAGGGACTGCTGCTCGATGCGCGGGCCGGGGAACGGTACCGTGGCGAATTCGAACCCGTCGATCCGCTCGCCGGCCACATCCCTGGCGCAGTCAGCGCGCCCACCTCCGCGAACGTGGGCGCGGACGGACGGTTCCTGCCGGCGGAGGAACTACGGCAACGCTTCGCAGGGCTCGGTGTCCGGCCCGGCGTCGCCACCGCCGTCTACTGTGGTTCCGGCGTGACGGCGGCCCACGAAATCGCGGCCCTGGAGATCGCTGGGTTCCCTGCCGCACTTTATCCGGGCTCGTTCTCCGAGTGGTCCAACAACCCCGGAAACGAGGTGGTGACGGGCGCCGCGCCGTACGCCGGGGGCAGTACCGAGCGCAGTGCTGCGCCGTACGCCGGAGGCAGCTCCCAGGGCAACAACGGGGACTAGGCGGCTGACGAGCCTGTCAGTTGGGGTCGCTTTCGAGCCTTCACTCGACGTCGCAATTCCCTCCTGCGGCGTCCGGCGGGAGGGTCCGGCTCGTGGGC
>JAODMV010000145.1 GCA_025464875.1 Arthrobacter sp.
TCCGGACTGGTCCCAGTTCCCGTACTACTTCTAAGAAGGACCCTATGACCTCCGGCCCCGTCGCTTTTGGACCCGTGAACATCGAACCTGCCCTCGCGGCCCTGGCCGCAGCCCTGCACGGCGAGGGCCCCGCCGTCGAACTGTCCGCCGGCCCGGACGGACAGCCGGTGGTGACCGCCGTGGACACTCCCGGGGTTGAGGACGCCGCCGTCGTGGTGCGGACCTCCGGCTCCACCGGCACCCCGAAGGCCACGGTCCTCACCCTCGACGCGCTGGCGGCCTCCTCGATGGCCACCGCCCTGGCGCTGAAGGGCGAAGGCCAGTGGCTGCTGGCCCTGCCGGTGCAGTACGTCGCCGGGGTGCAGGTGCTGGTCCGGTCGCTCTTCGCCGGCACCCGGCCCTGGGCCATGGATCTCAGCGGCGGCTTCACGCCGGAGGCCTTCACCGCCGCGGCGCTCGAGCTCACCGACAAGATCCGCTTCACCTCGCTCGTCCCCACCCAGCTGCAGCGGCTGCTGCACGCCCCGTCCGCGGAGACCCTGGCCGTGCTCAGGCGCTTCAACGGGATCCTGCTCGGCGGAGCCCCCGCCTCGCCGGAGCTGCTCGCCGCGGCGCGCGAGGCCGGGATCCGGGTGGTGACCACCTACGGCTCCGCGGAGACCTGCGGCGGCTGCGTGTACGACGGCGAGCCGCTCGACGGCGTCGAGGTGAAGCTTGGCGAGGACGGGCGCATCCTGCTGGGCGGGGCCACCATCGCGTCCGGCTATCTGGACTCCCCGGAGCTTACAGACCAGGCCTTCGCCGAGGAGGACGGCGTCCGCTGGTACCGCACCAACGACCTCGGCGAACTGGACGCGGACGGCAGGCTCACGGTGCTGGGCAGGGCCGACGACGTCGTTCTCACGGGCGGGCTGAAGATCTCGGCCGCGCACGTGCAGGCGGAGCTGGAAAAGCTCGACGGCGTGCAGGCGGCCTTCGTGGCCGGCGTCCCCTCTGCCGAGTGGGGCCAGGCGCTGGCTGCCTATGTCGCCGTGGCCGACACCTCCCCGGAAGGCATCGAGACCTTCACCGCCCGCCGGCAGGAGACCTGGGGGCCCAAGCTGGGGCCGCTGGCGCCGAAAACCGTCCTGGCCGCCCCCGAACTGCTGCTGCTGCCCAACGGCAAACCGGACCGGCTGGGCATGGCTGTCCTGCTGGACTCCCTGCATCAGTGAAAATAGACAAGCCCCACCCGATTTTTCGAACCGACACTTTCCCCCAAACCACTACGAGGTACTTAACGTGGCCACTGCCGCACAATGGATCCAAGGCGCCCGACTGCGCACCCTGCCGGCCGCGATTGCGCCGGTCCTGATCGGCAGCGCAGCCGCCTACGAGATGGGCGCATTCCGTCCCCTCAACGCCGTGTTGGCTGCGCTGGTTGCCCTCCTGCTGCAGATCGGCGTGAACTACGCCAACGACTACTCGGACGGCATCCGCGGCACCGACGAGGACAGGGTGGGCCCGCTCCGGCTCGTCGGCTCGGGCGCGGCCAGCCCGGAACACGTCAAGTGGGCGGCTTTCGGCGCCTTCGGGCTCGCGATGCTCTGCGGCCTGGCGCTCGTGGTCATCACCCAGGCGTGGTGGCTGATCCTGGTCGGCATCGGCTGCGTCCTGGCCGCCTGGGGCTACACGGGCGGCAAGAACCCGTACGGCTACCTCGGCCTGGGCGACGTGTTCGTCTTTGTCTTCTTCGGGCTCGTGGCCACCCTTGGCACCACCTATACCCAGGCCGGTCAGCTGAGCCTCGCCGCCATCATCGGAGCCATCGGCACGGGATTGATTGCCTGCGCCCTGCTCATGGCCAACAACGTCCGCGACATCCCCACCGACAGGAAGGCCGGGAAGAAAACGCTGGCCGTGCGGCTCGGGGACAAACATGCCCGCGAAAGCTACGTGCTGATGCTCGCCATCGCGATCCTGCTGGTGATCGTGCTGGCCCCGGCACGGCCCTGGATGCTGATCGTGCTGCTGCTGATCCCCGCCAGCCTGCTGCCGTCCTGGCTGATGATCGCCGGGCGCCGCCGCAAGAGCCTGATCCCGGTGCTCAAGCAGACCGGGCTGATCAACCTGGGCTACGCCACGCTGTTCTCACTGGGACTGGTCCTGAGCCACGGGCTCTGAGGCAGCGGGGCGGGCGGCCGCTGGGCCTGGCGGGGCCGGCAGGGCCGGGCCGCCGGGCGCAGGCCGGCTGCAGGCGTGAAGCCCGCGCAAAAGGCGAGGTTCTAGGAGTCCTTGGGGCGGCTGTCCGGGCGGATGGCAATGTCCGGGTTTTCGTCCACCAGTCGGTCCTCGGCGTCGGCGTCGGCTACCTCTCCGGCACTGCGCAGCGGCTTTGCCTTGCCAGAGAAGCGCTCGTGGAGCGTTGCGGTAGCTGCATCGCGCTGCTTCTGGAAGAAGAGGTAGCTGATGGCGAAGGACATCATTCCGGCGCAGAGGACCGCCAGCAGCCATCCCAGCTGCAGATAGATGAAAAGCACTAACAGCGGCGCGAAGAGCGCCAGACGGATCAGGGTGTATTTCAGGAAAGGCACTCTTCAAGTTTAGCCGTTCGACGGCAGGCTGAGCTCGGCGCGCGGCCCGGTGCTTGCTTCGCGGCCCGGCGCCCGCCCACGGCACGCAGCCCACGCGGCGGAGTCCCCCGGACGCTAGACTAAATGTATGCTCCGTGTTGTGGTCACAGTCGCCGTACTTGTCGTGTTTGTCTATGGACTGGTCGACGTGATCCGAACTGACTCGCGCCTGACCAAGGGCATTTCAAAGCCGGCCTGGATCGTGGTGCAGATTGTCCTTCCGGTCATCGGCGCCATCCTGTGGTTCCTCATCGGCCGCCCCCGCGGCACCGGCCCCGCCCCGAGCCGCTACAGCCATCCTGTCGCGCCGGATGACGACCCGGAGTTCCTGCGCAACCTCGAAATCCGCCGCCGCAACCAGGCCGAGGCTGATCGGCTCAAGAAGCTGAAGGACGGGCTGAACGCCAAGGAGCGCAAGCTCGACGACGGCGAAACTCCCAGCAACGGCGGCTCAGGCGATGCCCACGGTTCCGGCGATGCCGGTACGCAGGGCACCGACGAGGTCAAGTAGGCCCACGCCCGCCCAGAGCGCACGCCCGCCTCGCCCATTCACCCAAGACGGCCGGAATCCCGAGCACCATAGCGGCCATCTTCGGACAATCGCCGCCCCAGGCCACCCAGCGCTCCGGGCCGGTCCGCGCCCACTGCGCCCCCGCACCCGCCCTGTTCTGTGGATAACCGTTCACGCCCTGCCCAGCGGCAGCACAATGCTCATATGCGCCGGCCAAGCGAGCTTCCAGGACATCTGCTGGACCAGCCCTTCACCCTGGCACAGGCTCGCTCTGCGGGGCTGAGTCGGCGTCGCACGCGCGCCAGTGATCTGACGAGTCCCTGCCACGGAGTGCGGATCGTGGCCGCGACCGAGGACAGCTTGCTGGAACGCGTGCGCGCCGTGGCCGCTGCCACCGGGGCCGTCGCGAGCCACCTCTCGGCCGCGGTGCTATGGGGTTTCCCTCTGCCGGCCGCTTTGGAACGCCTGGGCATCATCCACGTGACCAGCCTGCCGGGCCGGCGGGCGGTGCGGCGCAAGAACGTCGTCGGCCACCAGCAGGCCCTTGGACCGGAGGAGATCGTCGACGGGCGCCGGGTGGCCTGCACCTCGCCCCCGCGGACGTGGTTTGATCTCGCCGGCATTCTGAGCGTGGACGAATTGGTGGTGGCCGGAGACTTTCTGTTCCGACGGAGGAACCCGCTGTCCACTCCCGCGGAACTGGACGCCTATCTGGCCGGCAAACAGGGCTGGCCCGGCTACCGGCGTGCGATGCAGGCCAGGTCCTTGATGCGCGCGCGGACGGATTCTCCGAAGGAGACCGAACTCCGGCTGCTCCTCCTCCGGCATGGCCTCCCCGAACCCGCAATCAACGTCCCGATGTTCGACGCGACCGGCGGCTGGATCCAGGACCCGGACATGTCCTATGAGCACGAAAGGATCGCCATCCAGTACGACGGCGGGCACCACGCGACCCCGGCCCAGCGGCGCAGCGACATCTTCCGGGACGAGAACGCCAAGGACGCCGGGTGGCGGGTGGTCGTGCTGACCCAGTGGGATCTCACCCCGCTCGCGCCGGGGATGGAACCCGGTGCCGTGACCAGGATCCGGGCTGCGTTGATGGAGCGAGGCTGGAGCCCCTCGCCGCGGCCAGCAAAGCGCCGGGCCCGCCCACTTGACGCAAAGGGCCGCTAAGCGGCGTGGCTTAGCGGCCCTTGACGGCGAATCGCGTTGGCGAATGGGATCCGTGTCGCTAGGGGCGACTACAGTCCCGAGTAGGAGTGCAGGCCGTTGAAGAACTGGTTCACGATCGTGAAGTTGAAGACCACGCAGAGGTAGCCGACGATCGAAAGCCAGGCCGCCCGGGTTCCGGTCCAGCCGCGGGTGGCGCGGGCGTGCAGGTAGCCGGCGTAGACCACCCAGATCACGAAGGTCCAGACTTCCTTGGTGTCCCAGCCCCAGAAGCGGCCCCAGGCCTTCTCGGCCCAGATGGCACCGAACATCAGGGTGAAGGTCCAGCCGACGAAGGCGATGGCGTTGATCCGGTAGGACAGGTTTTCAAGGCTCAACGCGGACGGCACCAGGCGCATGAAGCCGAGCTTGTCGCCGCCGCCGGCAGCGACGGTCTTCTGCCGGTGCGACTGCACCAGCTGGAGCGCCGACATCGCGAAGGTCAGGGTGAACAG
>JAODMV010000015.1 GCA_025464875.1 Arthrobacter sp.
GCCGTCCGCTGCACTACGTCGTCAATGCCAGGCTCGCTCCCCCGGGTGCCGAACGGCTCGTGGAGAACGCGATCAGGACCGTCTCTGCGGCCACCGGGATCACGTTCATCAACGATGGCCCCACCACCGAGGCCCCGAGCCAGTCCCGGGCGCCGTACCAGAAGGAGGCGTACGGGGAGCGGTGGGCGCCGCTGCTGATCGCCTGGACGACGCCGGAGCAGGCGCCGCAACTCAAGGGCCCGGTGATCGGCACCGGAGGGAGCACGCACTTCAGCTTCGGCGACGGCCCTAAGAGCTTCGTCACCGGCAGCCTGGAACTCGATGCCCCGCAGATCGCCGAGGATCTCCACGGCGCCCACGGGGCAGCCTACGCCACGGCCGTGATCCTGCATGAGCTGGGGCACGTGATGGGGCTGGAGCACGTCGACGACCCGGTGCAGCTCATGTACCCCGAGATCGGCACCCCCGACGGCTTCGCCGCCGGAGACCTGAACGGCCTGCACCAGCTGGGCCGCGCGCAGTGCCGCGAGGACCTGTAAGCAGCAGCTGCTTTTTGCTGGGGCTGTTTCCGGCTTGTGCTGCTGTGGCCTGTTTTGCTGGGGCCTGTGACGGGGCCGGTTTACGCGGCCCCGGCCGGTTTCGAATGATCCAGCAGGTACGCCTCGAGCTTGGCCAGGGTCTGTTCCAGGTTGGCCGGGTGGCGGCGGAGGTAGCCGGCGAGCCTGAGGAGGATCTTGCCGCGAACCTGCTGCGCGTCCCACTGCTCCGTGACCAGGGTGCCGGGCCTGCCCTCGGCGTCGGTGGAGGCCTCCAGCAGGTAGCGCCACACATGGCCGTAAAAGTGGCGCCAGGCGATGCGGCGGCCTTCCTCGAACTCGCACACCGTATTGAGGATCTTGTAGTCCACCCGCATGTTCATCGCCATGCCGAACTTCGCGCCCGGGCCGAGCCGTTCGGGTCCGTGCGGCTGCGCGCCCTTGACCGTGTCCGAGCCGTCGATCTCGCTATGCAGGGCGGGCCTGGCCAGTACCTCGAAGATGGCTTCCGGAGCGGCCGCGATGAAACGGCTGCGGGACACGAGATATCTGTTGTTCATCCGGCAATCCTAGCCCTCGGCCCCTGATGCAGAATAAGTCATGCAGACTTCCCGCCGCGCCCCCAGCAGCCCGCCGCGCATCGGCGTTCCGATCCGCCTCAGCAGCTCTTCCGATCCGGATCCGCGGCCAGCCCTGGACCGCTCACCCTTGCCCTCTTGACAAGGAACGCCTCCATATCAGCTGCGGCTTCCCTGGGCCCTAGCGGCCAGGGCAACCCGGACGGGCAGCCCGGTTTCCAGTGATTCCTGGGCGGCGTCGGCCACCCGGGAGGCCGCCACCGCGTCCTCCGGCGTGCACGGATTCCCCCGCTCGCCCAGGATCACCTCCACGAAGGCTTCCAGCTCGGAACGGTAGGCCTGCTCAAAGCGCTCGGCGAAGGTCTGGTGCGAGTCGCCGGAGGGGAAACCGACGCCGGCCTCGGCCGACGCGAAGGCGGACTTCTCGTCGAGCCCGACCATGAGCGAACCGGCCGAACCCTGGATCTCCAAGCGCACGTCGTGACCTGCCCCGTTGTAACGAGAGGCACTGACCGCACCCAGGGTGCCGTCGTCGAACGTCACCACCGCCAGCGCGGTGTCCACGTCGCCTACCGCCCCGATGGCGGGGTCCCCGTTGTTGGAGCCTTTGGCGTAGACCTCGACGATTTCGCGGCCCGTCAGCCAGCGCAGGATGTCGAAATCGTGCACCGAGCAGTCGCGGAACAAGCCGCCGGAGGCTCCCAGGAACCCCACCGGCGGCGGGGCCATGTCGCAGGTGACGGCCCGCAGCGAGTGGATCCAGCCCAGTTCCCCGGCTTCGAAGGCGCGTTTGGCCTCGAGGTACCCGGCGTCGAAACGTCTCTGGTGGCCGATCTGGACCGTGCCGCCCCTGGCCCGGATATAGTCCAGCACCGGGAGGGAGTCAGGCACGTTCATGGCCACCGGCTTCTCGCAGAACACCGGGATGCCGGCGTCGACTCCCGCCTTGATCAGCTCCGGGTGGGTGCCGGTGCCGGTGGCGAGAACCAGGCCGTCGATTCCGGAGCCGATCAGTGCCTCCACGGAGGGAAGGAACTCCGCGCCCAGGCCGGCGGCGACCGTGCGGGCGTGGTCCGCGGCGACGTCCGTCAACCTGAGCCGGACGTTGACACCCCGGGCATTAAGCACATTATTCAGCGAGGCGATGTTGTGGGCGTGCATCACGCCGATGCGTCCCACCCCCACGAGCCCGAGCGTGACGTCCTTCATGCTGCTCCTTCGCGACTGGCGGCTGTCTGGAGTTCCTCGCCCGGAAACCGGATGCCCAATTGCCTCCGGATTTCGTCCGCCACGGCCATGGTCTGCACGGACGCGGCCAGCGGCCGCTGCAGGGCTTCCGTTTCGCCGTCGGCAATGGCACGCGCCGCGGCGGCGGCCTCGTAGTGCAGGCCTTCGAAATGCGCGCCGGCGGGCTCCTCGTACACGGTCCGCGTTCCGTCCGGGCAGCGGACGGTAAACCCGCCGGGCATGTTGAAGGGACCGTCGATGGTCAGGCTGGCTGCCGTCCCGACAAGGGTGGCCGAGGTCGGCGTGAAGTTGTAAAGCTGGGTGTTCAGCACCGCTTGGCCGCCGCCAGCAAACGACATGACCGCGGAGAGTTGGCCGTTGACTCCCGCCTGATGGGGTGCGCCGACGGCAAGGACGCGTTCCGGATCGCCCAGGACCGAGGTGATGAGCGCGAGCGGATAGGTTCCCAGGTCCAGCAGTGGCCCGCCCGCGAGGGCGGCGTCAAAGATCCGGTGGTCCTTCTCGAAGTATTCGCCATATTCGGCGAAGACAGTGGTGATGTCCCCGAGCATGCCGGCGTCGATGACCTGCCGGATGACGTCGAACTTTGGCAGGAAGAAGGTCCACATCGCCTCGGCGGCGAACAGGCCGGTATCCGCGGCCCGGCGGGCGATCCCCGCCGCCTGCCGGGCGTTGATGCCGATCGGTTTCTCGATCAGGACATGCTTGCCGGCGTCCAGCGCCAGCAGCGCCGCCTCGTAGTGGAAGTTGTGCGGGGTGGCGACGTAGACGATGTCGACGTCGGACGCCGCCAATTCCTCGTAGCTGCCCAGCGCCGCGGGAACGCCGTGCTGCCGGGCGAACTCCTTCGACCTCTCCAGCGATCGAGACCCCACCGCAGCAATGACCTGGTTCGAGTGCGCCTGCACGGATTCCGTGAAGCGCGCGGCAATCCAGCCTGGCCCCATGATCCCCCAGCGGAGGGCCGGCGCGTTCCGCGAATCCGGCACCCGGGAGACCGGCAGGATCGGGCGGTCCGTCATGAGTAGACCGCCTTGGCGCACGCGCCGTTGTTGTGGAACGAAGCCACCATGACCTCCGCCGCCTGGGCCGCCCTGAGTCCGTCGAGGGCAGTGGCGAGCGGGGAGTTGATCAGTTCGGACGGGGCGGTGGTAAACCGGGCGCCGGCGCCGATCACTCCTACCCGGATTGGCATGCTCACGCCAGCCGCTGGCTCGAAGTCCCGGCCACTTCGGCCTGTACTTCCTTGACGACGTCGCCGTGGCCGCCGAGGGCTTCGAGTTCGTGGGCGAGCTCGGTGAGTTCGGCGCCGCCGGCCATCTGCGCCGTCAGCTCTTCGAGGGTGATGTCCTTTTTCTCGTAGTAGCCGATTGACCTGCCACGCTTGAGCAGCAGGAACCTGTCACCGACGGGGAAGGCATGGTGCGGGTTGTGCGTGATGAAGACGACGCCCAGGCCCCGGTCGCGGGCCTGCAGGATGTACCGGAGCACGACGCCGGACTGTTTGACACCCAGCGCGGCCGTGGGCTCGTCGAGAATCAGGACCTTGGCGCCGAAGTGCACCGCGCGGGCGATGGCGACGCACTGGCGCTCGCCGCCGGAGAGCTGGCCGACCGGCTGTTCAACATCGCGCAAGTCAATGCCCATGTCGGCCAGTTCCTTCTTGGTGATGTCCTTCATCGTCTGGACATCCATGCGCTTGAAGGGGCCAAAGCCCACGGTGAGCTCCGAGCCCAGGAAGAAGTTTCGCCAGATCGGCATCAGCGGGACGACGGCAAGATCCTGGTAAACCGTGGCGATGCCCACGTCCAGGGCGTCGCGGGGGGAATCGAATTTCCGCTCGGCCCCCATGACGGTCAGCGTGCCCTCGTCGTGCCGGTGCAGGCCGGCGATGATCTTGATCAGCGTGGACTTGCCCGCGCCGTTATCGCCCAGGACGCAGGTCACCCGGCCGTTGTCCACGGCCATCGTGACGTCCGTGAGGGCGACGATGTTGCCGTAATGCTTGCCGACCTGGTCCAGGGAGAGCAGGTGCACGGGGGTGTGGGTCAGCGGGTCCTTCTCGTTCCTGAGGAGTTGCTGCTGGTTGATCTGGTTGGCGTTCATGATAACCGGCCCTTACTTGCTTAGTTCCGCGCGGCGCTTGACGATCAGGTTCACGATGGTGGCCAGCAGCAGCATCAGGCCCAGGAAGAACTTGAACCAGTCCGGGTTCCACTGCGCGTAGACGATGCCTTTGTTGGCCATGCCGAAGATGAACGCGCCGATCGCCCCGCCCACGGCCGAGCCGTAGCCGCCGGTGAGCAGGCAGCCGCCGATCACCGCGGCAATGATGTAGAGGAATTCGTTGCCCACGCCCTCGCCGGACTGCACGGCGTCGAAGGCGAACAGGTTGTGCATGCCCAGGATCCAGCCGCAGAGGCCCACGGCCATGAACAGGCCGATCTTGGTCCTGGTGACCGGGACGCCCACGGCGCGGGCGGCGTTGGCGTCGCCGCCCGCGGCGAAGATCCAGTTCCCGACTTTGGTCCGGAGCAGCACCCAGGAGGCCAGGGCCACCATGAGGATCCAGATGAACACGGTGTTGTTGACCTCGACGCCGCCGATATTGACCGAGGAAGCGAAGATGGCCCGCGCGGAGTCAAAGCCGTCCATGTTGGAAATCGACGGGGAGGATACCGAGCCGCCGATCAGCCGGGTCAGGCCCAGGTTCAGGCCCGTCAGCATCAGGAAGGTTGCCAGGGTGACGATGAAGCTGGGGAGTTTGGTCTTGATCAGGATCCAGCCGTTGATGAAGCCGATGCTCAGCGAGACCAGCAAGGCCAGCAGCACCCCTACCCAGACGTTGGTGCTGAAGTACCAGCTGAACAGGGACGCGGTCAGCGCAGAGCTGATCACGGCCACGCCGGTGGAGAGGTCGAATTCTCCGCCGATCATCAGCAGTGACACGCCCACCGCCATGATGCCGATGGTCGAGCTACCGTAGAGCACCGTGGCGAAGGCGTTCGGCTGAATGAAGGTCTGCGAAACACTGGCGAAAAAGACGAACAGCACGATCGCGCCAACGAGCGCGCCGACCTCGGGGCGGGCCAGCAGTTTCTGGAGCGGGTTGCGCTTTGCCACCCGTTCATCGGCGGGCACTGGCTTGGTGAGCGTTTGCGTCATGATCATTCTCCTTAGCGTCTGGCCCGGGACCTGCCCGGGCCAGGCTGAAAGACTGCTTAGCGGACGCCCTGCTGGGCGAATTTGAGGGCATCTGTGGCGGCTGCCTTGTCGACGATGGTGGGTCCGGTCAGCACGGGCTGCCCGCCGCCTATTTCGAACCCGCCGCGCTTGTGCTGCCAAAGGGCATCCACGGCGCTGTAGCCCTGGAGCCACGGCTGTTGGTCCACGGTGAAGACGACCTGGCCGTCCACGATCTTCTGCGCCAGTTCGGCGTTCATATCGAAGGAGGCCACTTGGGCCTTGCTGCCGGCCGAGGTGACGGCCTTGAGGATGGTGAGGGTGTAGGGGGCGCCCAGGCCGATGATGGCATCAGCGTCGGCTGTGGCCTGCAGTTTGGCGGTCACGGTGGAGGAAACCTGGGTCATGTCGGTGCCCGTGACGTAGAGGATTTCGGTGCCGGGCACTTTTTCCTTGACGCCGGCACACCGCGCCTCCAGGCCCACGTGGCCCTGTTCCTGGATGACGCAGACGGGATGCCGGAGGCCGAGTGAGGCGAGCCTCTCGCCCACGGCGGCACCGGCCAGTTTTTCGTTGGATCCGAAGTGCGTGAACGCGCCCAGCTGCGCGGACACGGACTCGCCGGCGTTAAGGCTGACCACGGGGATTCCGGCGTCGGTTGCCTTCTTCAGGGCGTCCTTGAGCGCGTCCGGCTTCGCCAGCGTGACCGCAATGCCATCGACCTTCTGGTCCACCGCCTGCTGGATCAGCTGCGACTGGCGCCCGCCTTCTGGATCGGAGGTGTAAAGCAGTTCAACGTTGTCCTTCGCGGCCGCCTCCTCGGCGCCCGTTCGGACGATGTCCCAAAACGTGTCGCCTGGTGCTGCGTGGGTGATGAGCGCGACTTTGAGCCGCGGGGTGCTGACTGCCTGCCCGCCGCCGGCGGCGTTGCCGGAGTCGGCGGGCCTACCGCCAGAGCTGGAACATGCGCTGAGGGCCAGCATGGGTGCAACGGCCGCTACGAGCGCTGCCTTCCGCCACGAGAACTTAGTCACGATCGATCTCCTTTGATCCGGGCCACTCCGCACGCTTGGCCGTGCCAGTCCGTGAGCCTTCTCCACCGATCATCGTGACTTCGCTCACAGTTGTCAATAGTTTGTCCTGACATTAGGATCTTCGGCGCAACGGCTACTGCCGGGCGCACAGGCGGCAGGCCGTCCGTCGGTAAGCGGACGGTCCTTGGCGCCCCCATATCGTCCTGCTACTATCAGAAAAAGAATTATGTCCTATCAAACGGACATATGCCTGACGGATACGGGTGATCCGGCGCAGCCGGCACATTCGGCAAGGGAGTGCGCAGTGGCGAATCAACTAAATCTCAGCATCGACCGCTCTTCACCGGTGCCGCTCTACCACCAGGTAGTGCAGGGAATTGAAGCCGCGATCCATACCGGGCGACTGGAACTTGGCAGCAGGCTGGACAACGAAATCGATCTTGCCGCCCAGCTCAACCTTTCCCGCCCCACCATGCGCAAGGCCATGGACGAACTGGTCCGCTCCGGGCTGCTGGTCCGGAAGCGGGGGGTGGGGACCCAGGTGGTGTCCAGCCAGGTCAGGCGGCCGCTGGAACTGTCCAGTCTTTACGACGACCTGAGCAACAACGGCAGCAAGCCGACCACCGAGGTGCTGAGCTTCTCCCACCTTGAAGCAGACGCCACCACCCGGGAGGCCCTGCAGCTTCCTGCCGGGGCGAAGGTCTACCACTTCACCAGGCTCCGTAAGGTCGGGGGCAAGCCGCTGGCCCTGATGGAAAACTGGGTCCGGGACGACATCACGCACATCGACGAGGCGCTGCTCGGGGCACAGGGCCTCTACGGGATCCTGCGCAACGGAGGGGTCAACTTCCGGCTTGCTTCCCAGCGGATCGGCGCCGTGGTGGCCAACGACTACCAGGCCCCGCTGCTCGAAACGCCTCCGGGTTCCGCCCTGGTGACCATGGAGCGCACGGCGGTGGACGACACGGGCCGCCTCGTGGAAACGGGACACCATGTCTACCGGGGCGATTCCTACAGTTTTGAAATGACCCTGGTTCAAAGATAAGCAGTTCAAAGATGAGCAGGTCACACCAAGCGGAGGAGACGCTCGATGGCTAACTGGGTCTATCCACTGGGTTCCGCCGCCGAAGGCAGCTGGGACATTTCCCTGGGAACCGCCGACTCCACGCTCGCCGTGGACGGCTGGGCCCACACCGGGCTGAAGGTCGCCACGCTGGCCGCCGGCCTCGCCGTCGAACTGCCCGCCGCGGCCGAGGAACGCATCGTGATCCCGCTCAGCGGATCCTTCACGGCGTCCGTGGCCGGCGAAGAGTACCGTCTGGCCGGCCGGGACAGCGTCTTCAGCGGCCCCAGCGACGTGCTGTACACGGGAACCGGGACGGCCGTGACCATCAGTTCCGCCGACGGAGGCAGGGTGGCGGTGGCCACGGCCCCGGCGAAGGCCTCCTACCCCACCCGCCTGATCACCGCCGCCGAAACACCGGTCGAACTGCGCGGGGCCGGCAACTGCTCGCGCCAGGTCCACAACTTCGGCACGCCGGCCGCGCTCGAGGCGGACCGTTTCATTGTCTGCGAGGTCCTCACCCCGGCGGGAAACTGGTCCTCCTATCCCCCGCACAAGCACGACGAGGAGAAAGACGGCGAGACCAGCCTCGAGGAGATTTACTACTTCGAAACCCGGGTTGCCCCGGGGGCCGCCGCGGTGCCGGGAGCCCCGGACCATCCAGCGGCTGGCACCGACGCCATCGGCTACCAGCGCGTCTATGCCTCCGATGAACGCCCCATCGACGTCGCGGCCGAGGTCCGGACTGGCGACGTCGTGCTGGTGCCCTACGGCTGGCACGGCCCCGCGATGGCCGCCCCCGGCTACGACCTGTACTACCTCAACGTCATGGCCGGCCCCGGGCCCGTCCGCGGCTGGCTCATCAGCGATGATCCGCACCACGGCTGGATCCGCCAGACCTGGGCCGGACAGGACGTGGACCCCCGGCTGCCGTTCGCCAGCCAGCCGACCGAGGGGCAGCCGCGCACGAGTCAGGCCGCCTCCAGCTGATACGGGTGCCCGCTGCAGTTCGGCGCCGTCCTGCCGGCTGCCTTCCGTACCGGCACCGGTGAGCCGGGGCACCAATAGGGTTTCGGCGTCGTCCTTCAAGCTGCACGGCGGGAAATACGGCGCGTAAGCTATTAGTTGCAGACGCGCTGTTTATTGCTCAACAAGCAGATACTATGTGCCGGCCATTACTTTTCCGCGGCGCCCTCGCCCCGGCCGGAACAGACTGATTGAAGGGAACAACAGATGAGCATCAAGGACGACGCCGTCGAGGTCCGGGCGCAAGGTTGGCGGACCCTGGCGGCCCTGCATGGGCTGATCGAG
This sequence comes from Arthrobacter sp., assembly GCA_025464875.1. Classification (GTDB taxonomy): domain Bacteria; phylum Actinomycetota; class Actinomycetes; order Actinomycetales; family Micrococcaceae; genus Arthrobacter. The sequence continues at coordinate 8,954 of JAODMV010000015.1, forward strand.
TCGGAGCTGGAGCGCTCGTTGCAGGCGGCGGCCCAGTTGTCCGTGGTGGAATACACCGTGCTGGATGCCCTGAGCCGCCAGGACGGCTGGCACATGCGGATGCAGCAGCTGGCCCGCGCCACGGCGCTGAGCGCCAGCGCCACCACGCGGCTGGTCAACCGGCTCGAAGACCGCGGCCTGCTGACCCGGATCCTGTGCGCGGATGACCGCCGCGGGATCTACAGCGAGCTCACCCCCGGCGGCCTCCAGCTGCTGGCAGAGGCCCGCCCCATCCACGATCAAACGCTGGAGCGGGCCTTGGCCGAAGCCCAGGAGGTGCCGGAGCTGACGCCGCTGGTGGAAGCGCTGCCGAAGCTGCACGCCGTCTAGCCGGAGCTCTCAGGCGCTCTCCTTCGCGATGCGCTGCCGCATCGTCTCCAGCTGGTAGCGGGAGACCTCGGCGGCGTCGTCGTCCTCGCCGAAGACGCTGGAGACCATGACGGTATCCGCATGGTCCAGGAAGCCGATTTCGTACAGGCCGCCGAAGAACTCCTCCCAGTTGACATCGCCGTCGCCGATTTTCAGGTGCTGGTGCACCCGGACCGGGTTGCCGGGCGGGTTGGTGATGTAGCGCAGCCCGTGTGAGGCGCGGTGGTCCATGGTGTCCGCGACATGGACCAGCCGGAGCTTGTCGCCGGCAGCCCGCATGATCTCCAGGGGCGGATTCTTCATGTGAAAGGTGTGGGCGGCCACGTAGACCAGGCCCACGTTCGGGGAGTTCAGGCCCCGGATCACCCGGATCGCGGCCAGGCCCTCCTCCACGAAGTCGTCCGGGTGCGGATCGATCAGCAGGTCGATCCCTTCGCGTTCGATGATGGGCAGCAGCTCCTCCATCGAGCGGTAGAAGGCCCGCTCCGATTCCTCGGCCTTCTCCGGGCGGCCGCCGAACTCGGTGTTGATGGTGCCGACGCCCAGGTCCACCGTGATCTGAATGGCGCGCTTCCAGTAGCGGACCGCGGCCTCGCGCGCGTCCTCGTCAGGTCCGGACCAGCGCAGCACCGGCAACACCGAGGCGATCTCGATGCCCACGTCCCGGCAGGCCTTCGCCAGCTGCCCCACCAGTTCGTCATCGGCCTTGGGGTGGTTGAAGAATGGGAGAAAGTCCGGGTGCGGGGTCAGCTGCATGTACTCGTAGCCGAGGTCGGCGGCCACCTGCGGGAACTCCAGGAGGCCGTGGCTGTGGTGGAACGGCGTGGGGTCAAGGGCGATTTTCACTTCGGATGCCAATCAGCGGTAGAGGGCGGGCTTGGGGTTCAGCTTCACGGCGACTTTTTCGCCGTTCTTCTGCGCTTCGACGCCGGCTTCGCAGCAGGCGGCGGTGGCGTAGCCGTCCCAGGCGGTGGGGCCGCCGATTTCGCCGCGGCGGGCAGCGTCCACCCAGGCCTGGATTTCGACGTCGTACGCGGCGCCGAAGCGCTCCTCGAAGCCGGGGGCCACATAGCCGCCCCAGCGGCCGGCGCTGCGGGTGTAGGGCCCCGTGTCCCCGCCGATGCTGACGATGCCGTCTTCGAAGGACGCCTGGGTCGCGACCTCGTAGCCGAACTTGGCGTTGACGTAGATTTCCACGTCGGCCAGGACACCGGACTCGGTCTCGATCAGGACGTGCTGCGGGTCGTGCTGCCCGGCCGGGGCGTTCCGGGTGGCCTTGCCCAGGCGCACCTGGACGGACGTGATTTCCTCGCCGGTGAAGAAGCGGATGGCGTCGAATTCGTGGACCACGGAATCGTTGATCAGCATCTCGTTGGTGAAGCCGGGCGGGGTGCCGGGGTTGCGGTGCTGGTGGTGCAGCATGAGCAGTTCGCCGAGCTCGGCGTCGCGGATGATCTTGCCGAGGGCGGCGTATTCGGCGTCGAAGCGGCGCATGAAGCCCACCTGGATGCGCTTGTGGCCGAGCTGCTCCTCGGCCTGGACGATTCTCCAGGCGGACTCGG
>JAODMV010000190.1 GCA_025464875.1 Arthrobacter sp.
CCGGTGCCAGCAGGCCGGGCCACACGAGGTAGGCCGTGGCCCGCAGCAGGTCCTTCTTGGGTGTGCCGCGGAGCACCACCAGGGTGCCCACGGGAACCATCATCGCGCCGCCGAAACCCTGCAGCACGCGGCTCAGGGTCAGCATCGTGAGGTCCTGGCTGAGGGCGCAGAGCAGGGAGGCTGCGGTGAAGGTGGCGATGGCAAGGCAGAAGACCCGGCGTGCCCCGAGCCGCTCCGCCATCCAGCCGCTCAGCGGTATTCCCATCGCCACGGTCATGAGGTAGGCCGTCATGGTGATGTTGACGTCGGCGGCCGGCACCGAGAAATCCGCGGCAATGCTGGGAATCGCGGTGGTGAGCACGGTCCCGTCGAGGAATTCCATGAAGAACGTCGCGGCCACGAGCAGTGCCACGCGCGGGCTCCAGACGTCCGGTCCCGGGCCGGCGGCAGGGTTCGCCCGGGCGGGGCCCGACGGCTCACTCATGTGGAGCTGTCCGCGGCGGCCGTGTGCCCGGTCCTGCGTGTCCTGGCGCTTGTGATTGCCCGGGCGCCGTCGTGCGGGTCGGGGGTATAGGACGAGTACCGGCGCCGGGCCAGCCGGACCCTCAGGCCCAGCTCGTCGATGATCTGCTGCGGCAGGAGGCTGACCAGGTAGGAGTAGCGCGAGAGGCGGGCGTCGACGCCGTCGAACGCCTGCGCGGACACCGCGGCGCCGCCGACGTGCTGGAGTTTTTCGAGCAGCAGGACGTCCCGTCCGGCCCGGGCCAGATGCGCTGCCGCCGCCAGCCCGTTGTGCCCGCCGCCCACGATGATCGCGTCAAACGCGTTGTTGCCTGACATGGGCCCATCCTGCCACCCGGGCCCGCCGGCACGCCCCGGGCGTCCGGCACCCGGACGCAGGCGGGCGGGGGAGCCCCGGTACCGGGAGGCCCCGGGTACGCAAAAGGCCCCGGTCCAAGGACCGGGGCCAAACGCGGAGACGGGGGGATTTGAACCCCCGGTGGAGTTGTGCCCCACACTTCATTAGCAGTGAAGCCCATTCGGCCGCTCTGGCACGTCTCCAATTGCTATTAACTAGCCAACCAAGGATACGCAGAAGGTGCCACGCAGTGCAAAACGGCGTCGTCAGTCCGCGCGGCCGGCCAGCGAACGCCAGAGGAAGTGCTGGCTGCGGCTTTGCAGGGCCGCGGCCTGCCGGTTGTCCGAGGCCCCCGCGTGGCCGCCTTCGAGCGCCTCGTGGAACCAGACGTTGGGGATGCCCATGGCCTGCATGCGGGCGGCCATTTTCCGCGCCTGGACCGGGCCCACGCGGTCATCCGAGGTGGCGGTCCAGATGAACGTCTCCGGGTAGTCCACGCCGTCCTTGAGCAGATGGTAAGGGGAGAAGGCCTTGATGAACTCCCACTGCTCCGGGACCTCGGGGTCGCCGTACTCGGCGATCCAGGAGTACCCGGCAGACAGCTTGGTGTACCGGCGCATGTCCAAAAGCGGAACCCCGCAGGACACGGCGCCGAACAGCTCCGGGTACTGGGTGAGCATGTTGCCCACCAGCAGGCCGCCGTTGGAGCCGCCCACGCAGCCCAGCCGCTGGCGCGAGGTGACCCCCCGGGAGATCAGGTCCTGCGCCACGGCGGCGAAGTCCTCGTAGGCCCGGTGCCGGTTCTCCTGCAGGGCGGCGCGGTGCCAGGACGGCCCGTACTCGCCGCCGCCACGGATGTTGGCCACCACATAGACCCCGCCGCGGCTGTGCGGGGCTTCCCCGTCGGCGCCGGCGGACTCCGCGGTGCGCCGTTCCAGCCAGGCCCGGCCGATCGCGCCGCTGTACGCCGGGGTGCGCGAGATCTCGAACCCGCCGTAGCCGGAGAGCTGGGTGGGGTTCTGGCCGTCGAGCACCAGCTCCTTCGAGGCCACCTGGAAGTACGGGACCCGGGTGCCGTCCTTGGACACGGCGAAGTGTTGCTGGACCTCGTAGTCTGATTCGTTGAAGAACGAGGGCGAGGAGCGGATCACCTCGTGGGTGCCGACAACCCGGGCGCCGGACACGGTGCCGCCGGCTCGTTTGAGCGTTCCCCGGGTGAGGGTGCTGGGCGTGGTGAACCCTGTGGCCACCAGCCAGAAGTCGTTCCCGGCGCCGGGGGCTTCGCCCTCTGACACCGGGGAATGGCCATCGGTGCCGTCGTCGTCGGAGTCGTTGGCGTCGTCTTCGTCGTCCACGGCATAGGCGTTGACGTCGTGCAGCGGCGGGCAGGCGTCCAGGACGGTCGAAGCCCACGCGGCGTCGGTGCCGGGGCGCTGCGGGTCCAGAACCCGGATCTCCGAGGAGACGTCCCGGAGCAGGTTCAGCAGCAGGAAGTCCCGCGTCCAACTCCAGGACTGCAGCGAGGTGTGCGCATCCGGGGCGAACAGCAGGGAAAGTTCCCGCCCGCCGGCCAGGAAGCCCTCAAAGTCGGCCGCGAGCAGGGAACCGGCCGGGTACGTCGTCCCGTTGACAGTCCAGTCCTTCTGCGGCCGGAACAACAGCCATTCGCGGTGCGAGCTCAGGTTCACGTCGGCCGGAACGTCGATTTCCACCCACTGCCCGTCACGCAACACCGAGGTGCTCTTCTCGAAGAAGCTGATCCAGTCCACGGCGAAGGTCCGCTCGAAGCCCGGCGTGGAGTCGTGGGCCACGAGCGCCATCATGTGGTCCTCCGGGATCTCGAACAGCCGCTCCGCCTGTGCCAGCGACTCGCCGCGGCTAAGCCTCACGCCCGTCCGGGCGTAGGAGGAGGCAGTGCTGGGCAGGCCCCCGGCGGTGGTGGCCGCCAGCAGGGTGTCCGCGTCCAGCCAGGAGACGTTGCCTTTGCCGGTGGGGAGGTCAAAACCGCCCGCCGCCGGGTCCACAAAGCTGCGGGTCTCGACGTCGAACTCACGGTAGCGGTTCGCGTCGCCGCCGTCGGGGGAGAGCGCCAGCAGCGCCCGCCGGTGCGGCTCGCCGCCGGCAGGGCGGAGGAAGTTTGCGCCGTGGAAGACCCACTCCTGGCCCTCGGCCGCGGCCAGGGCGTCCACGTCCAGGAGGATGTCCCACTCCGGCGATCCGCCGCGGTAGCTCTCCCAGCTGGTCCGGCGCCACAGGCCCTTGGGGTTTTCCCGGTCCTTCCAGAAGTTGTAGTACCACTCGCCGTGCTTGCCCACCATGGCGATCCGGTCGGTGGAGTCCAGGACCTCAAGGATGCTGCCCTCAAGCTCGGCGTACTGCGCATCCTCCAGGAGTTCCTCCGTGCGGGCGTTCTGTTCACGGACCCAGGCCAGTTGCTCCTCGCCGTAGATCTCCTCCAGCCAGATGTTCTCGTCGACGGGTTCGGGCGAGGTGCCCGTGCCGGGGGCGGTTCCGGACGGGCGGCCGGACGCGGGCGGGGGTACAGCTTCAGCGGTGGTCATTTTTCCATCCAAACAACATCTTTGCGCCGCTAGCAAGTCAAGCGTCCGTCGGTGTCGGCCGGCGTCCGTCGGGTAGGCATGGAGCCGGTTGCGGATACGCTAAATGCCGTGGGCACATCGCGAAGCATCCGGACGGCAGTGATAGGCGCCGGTCCCCGGGGCACTAGCGTGCTGGAGCGGCTGCTGGCGAACTGGGCGCCGGCCGGCGCCGGAGAGACCCTGCACATCGATGTGATCGATCCTTATCCCGCAGGCCCCGGCCACGTGTGGCAGCCTGGCCAGTCCCGGCTGTACCTGATGAACACCCAGTCCTTCTATCCCACGATCGTTCCCGAAGACGGTGAACTCGCGAAGCCGCTGGCCGGAACCACCTTTGATCGCTGGCGCGAACTGCAGCGGCAGCGTCCGGATCCCTCCCTGACCGCCGAGGAACGGACCGAACTGTCCGGTCTCGGTTCGGCGGACTTCCCCAGCCGCGCCCTGTATGGCCGCTACCTCCGGTCGACCCTCGAAGAGCTGCTCACCCGGCTTCCCGCCGGCGTCACCGTGGACTTCCACCGGACGGCGGCGACGTCGGTCCGGTACGCCGCTTCTGCCGGGGAGGCCCGCACCGGGCCCGCCGGCCAGCAGGGGAAGCCGGCGTTCAACGTCGGGCTCGAGGACGGCTCAGTGCTCACCGTCGACTCCGTGGTGCTGGCCCTGGGCCACCTCGAATCGCGGCTGACCGCCGAACAGCGGGAACTGCGGGCCGCGGCGGAAGATCTCGGACTGCTGTACCTGCCCCCGGCCGTGCCGGCCGACGTCGACTGGTCCCGGGTGCCGGCCGGCGAACCGGTCCTGGTGCGCGGCATGGGACTGAACTTCTTCGACGTGATGGGCCAACTGACGGAGGGGCGCGGCGGCAAGTTCCAGCCGGTGGATGCTGGCGCGGAGGGCGGCGCGGAGTCGACGTCCACGCAGCTGAAGTATGTCCCGTCGGGCCGTGAGCCGCTGATCGTCGCCGCATCGCGGCGCGGCACCCCGTACCGGGCCAAGGCCGCCCTGTCCGGGTACTACCCGGCCGCCGTGTCGCTGCGGTATTGCACCGAGAGGGCGCTGGCGAAGTTTGCCGAGGCAGGAATCCAGCCCGCCTTCGACCACGACCTCTGGCCGCTACTGCACCGCGACGCCGTCTGGGCCTATTACTCGACGCTGGCGCGCTCGCAGCCTGGCGCTCTCCGGACCGAGCCGGCCGAGTTCCTGGCGGCGCTGGAAGAGGCGCTGCGCCCGCACGCCCACTCCGCGGCCAAATGGGAGGACGGCGCGGATGCCGTGATCTCCGCGCACGTCCGGCCGGCCCATCGCCTGGACCTGCTCGGGCTTGCGGCCCCCCTGGCCGGCCGGTCCTTCAGCTCCCGGGCGGAGCTGGACGCCGCCGTCGTCGACTATCTGCTCGACGATGCCCGGCGCTCGGCGCTGGGCGAGGACGACCCGGTGAAGATGACGATCGGCGCCCTGCATCATGGCCGGGCCGTGCTCAAGACCGCCGTGGCCGACGGCGGCATCACGGACGAGTCGTGGGTCGCCGGGCTCCGCGGCTGGTTCGAGTCATTCGTGGAAGGCCTCGCCAGCGGACCGCCGGCGCTGCGGGCCGAACAGTTGGCCGCGCTGGTCCGTGCCGGCGTCGTCCGCTTCGTCGGTCCGGACCCCAAATTCGGCGTCGACCGCAAGGCCGGGACCTTTACCGCGGCATCCCCCTGGGTGGGCAACGGGGTGGACGGCGGCGTGGAGGGCAGCAGCGTCACGGGCGACGCGGTGGCGGCGGTGGCCATGATCGAGGCGCTCGCGCCGGCCAACAGGGTCGCCGTCAACTCCTCACCCCTGCTCGAACAGCTGCTCCGCCAGGGGCTGGTGCGCACGCGGCTCATGATGACGGTGGAGGGCGCCCCGGTGCACACCTCCGGACTGGACGTCGCCCCGCACCCGTACCGCCCGCTGGGCGCGGCCGGCTCCGTGACGGACGGCCTCTACGTGCTGGGGCTGCAGCTGTCCGCCGCCCAGTGGGGGACCGCCATCGCGGCCGAGGCGCGCCCGAAGACCGGTCCGGTTTACCGCAGCGGACAGCGCACCCTGCACGACGCCGACGAGATCGCCCGCTCCATACTCGGACGCTAGGCGGGCCCGCCGCCGGCCACGAAAAATGAGCATGCCCCACTCCCGGCCCGGGCAGTGGACATATTGGCTAAATGCCCAGTGCTGGTGCCGTGAGGAGGGCATGCCCAGTGGTGGAGGGCGGGCCGGCACCGAGAATGAGCATGTCCCACCCCGGGCCCGCCCGCCGGCCACGAAAAATGAGCATGCCCCACCCCCGGCCCGGGCAGTGGACATATTGGCTAAATGCCCAGTGCTGGAGCCGAGAGGAGGGCATGCTCATTGGTGGAGGGCCGGGGAACTAGCTTCAGCCTTCGCCTTCGCGGGGCAGTGCCTGGTTGATGATGAAAATTGCGCCCTGCGGATCGGCGAGGGTGGCGTTCCGGCCGTGGGGGGTGTCCTCGGGGGTCTGGAGCACCGTGCCGCCCAGCTCAACTGCCTTCGCGGCTGTGGCGTAGGCATCCTCGACACCGAAGTAGATCACCCAGTTGGACGGCACACCCGCGGGGAGGAAGCCCGAGGCGTCCATGATGCCCGCCTTGGCTGCTTCACCGGCTCCGAGCGTGGTGTACCGGAACTCCGGGGTGTCGCTCATGACGTCGGTATCCCAGCCGAAGACGTCCTCATAGAACTTGACGGCCTTGTCGTAGTCCCTGGCATGGAGCTCATGCCAGACGGGGGCTCCGGGCTCCGCGGCCACCTCGTAGCCTTTGTGCTCGCGCGGCTGCCAGACCCCGATGGCCGCACCGCTCGCGTCCCCGACGATGGCCATGTGCCCCTGTTCCGGCACGTCCATGGGTTCCATGTAGACCTGGCCGCCATGCGCGGCCGCGGCGGCAGCCGTGGCAGCTGCGTCGTCTGACCGCAAGTAAGTGGACCACATGTCAGTCATGCTGGCCTGGCTGTCGTCCTTCTGCATGATCCCGGCGACGGCCTTACCGTCCTTGGAGGCTGTGATGTAGCCGCCGTATTTGTCCTGGTCGCCGGTGGTGAACGTCCAGCCGAAGAGCTCGCCGTAGAACGACTTAGCTTTATCACTGTCCGATGTCCTCAGGTCGATCCAGCAAGGTGCACCGTTGGTGAGCTCGGGTGAAGGCATGGGGGGCTCCTGCTCTGTTCCGCGGCGAGCCTTTGATCGTTGGCGCCGCCAGATTCTTGTGGGTGTGGAGAGAACAGAGACTATGCCGAGGCCCCGCCGCCTTCAATGGTTCAGCGCAAGTGGCCCCGGCGGCGGGCCACGCAAGGAGCCCGGTGCCGCGCAAGGTCCCCGGCAACGGGCCAGGGCGCAAAAATGCCCCCGGTTCCTGCGGAAAGCGCAGCAATCAGGGGCATTGTTCGCGGAAGGTAAGAGATTCGAACTCTTGGTACGGGGTTACCGCACACTGGTTTTCAAGACCAGCTCCATCGGCCGCTCGGACAACCTTCCCTAACGAGTAGTGTTTCATAGGCAGTCGGCTGCCACAAAAAACGCCGTCGAGCCTGCGGGCAGGTGCAGCTCCTCCACATAGTCTGGGGGAAGGTGTTGCCGGAGCTGCCGGCCGGCCCATGACCGCACGAAGTCAGCTAGGAATCGGGAGTTCTCCATGAAGGCCGTCTACATCTCAGAGCCCGGCGGACCTGAGGTCCTGGAAGTCCGCGAGGTCCCGGCCCCGGTTCCCGGCCCCGGCGAGGTGCTGATCGACGTCGTAGCCGCAGGGCTCAACCGCGCCGACGTCCACCAGCGCAAGGGCCACTACCCGCCGCCTCCGGGTGCCTCGGACATTCCCGGGATGGAGGTTTCCGGCCGGATCGCCGGCTTCGGCCCCGGCGTGACGAAGCCGTTTGCCGTGGGGGAGAAGGTCGTCGCGCTGCTCGCCGGGGGCGGTTACGCCCAGCAGGTGGCAGTCCCGGCCGGGCAGGTCCTGAAGCTTCCCGACGGCGTCGATCTGGTCACCGCCGCATCGTTGCCGGAGGTCGCGGCCACGGTCTACTCCAACCTCATCATGACGGCGCAGCTGCAACCGGGCGAAACCGTGCTCATCCACGGAGCCACGGGCGGCATCGGCACCATGGCCATCCAGCTGGCGAAGGCCTACGGCGCACGAGTGGCCGCCACGGCGGGTACCGCGGAGAAGGTCGGTACGGCGAAGGCGTTCCTCGGTGCGGACATTGCGATCAACTACGCGGAGGAAGACTTCCCGGAGAGCCTGCGCGCGCAGAACGGCGGCAAGGGCGCGGACGTCATCCTCGACGTCGTCGGAGCCAAGTACCTTGGACGGAACGTGGACGCCCTGGCCGATTACGGACGGCTCGTGGTGATCGGGCTGCAGGGCGGCGCCAAGGCCGAGCTGGACCTGGGCCAGCTGCTGAGGAAGCGGGCCGCCATCATTGCCACGGCCCTGCGCCCGCGGCCGGTCGAGGAAAAGACCGTGATCATGAACGCGGTCCGCGACGCCGTGTGGCCGCTTCTGGCCGACGGGCGAATCACGCCGCTGGTGGCCAAGACGTTCCCGCTGGACCAGGTCAGCGCCGCGCACCGGTACTTCGATTCGGGCGACCACGTCGGCAAGGTCCTGCTGGTGATGTAGCTCCGGTCCCAGGTACCCGTTTTGCTTCAGTCAGCTAAACGCCGATACTGTGGGTCCATACGCGGTATACACGCGTCTTGGGGCGCGTGTATGCTGTCGTTCCGCTACCCCCGGGAGCACGATGTCTATCCGTCACAGCATCCTCGCCCTGCTGCAGGAGCGGCCGCGCTACGGCTACCAGCTCCGGATCGAATTCGAGGACCGCACCGGTTCGTCCTGGCCGCTCAATATTGGCCAGGTCTACACCACCCTTGACCGGCTGGAACGTGACGGCCTCGTCCGCCGGGAAGGCGGCGACGGCGCGGGTCACGTCATCTACAGCATCACCGCGTCCGGCCAGGCCGAAGTCGGCGGCTGGTTCACTTCTCCCATCGCCCGCACCAACCCGCCGCGCAACGAACTGGCCATCAAACTGGCCCTCGCCCTGACCCTGCCGGGGATTGACGTCGCGGCCATCATCCAGGGCCAGCGTGCCGTCTCGGTCCGGGCGCTGCAGGATTACACGAAGTCCCGGCGCGACACCGCCGCCCAGCAGCGGCCGGCCGACACCGCGAGGCTCCTGGTGCTGGATTCACTGGTGTTCCAGACCGAAGCCGAAGTCCGCTGGCTGGACCTCTGCGAGGCACGGCTCATGCAGCTGGCCCATCCTCCGAGATAAAGCCGCCAACATACGCCCTCTGACCTGCGTCTTCCGCAGTCCCGGTGGGCCGTAGCGCGCCCTCAAACACGCCGGTCCCCGCGCCCGTCCCGGCCGTCCGGCGCGCCAACGCGGCCGCCAAGCGCAGGATCGTATCCAAAGGAATAGCATGTTGGTAAAGTGCTGGGGGCAGATCTGTATCGCTGGCCCCGTTTAGCTGGGTTTCTCAAGGAGGAGACATGGGCACCATGCCTGATGGCAAGCATCGCAACGCACAACTCGACGACGGCCTCAAGCCCGACCCGGCCCTTCCGCCCACGGCGGTAGACCCGGCCGCACAGGACGCCGAAGAGCGCAAATGGACGCCGGCGAAAATCGCCCTCTGGACCGCCATCGCGCTGCTCGGCGGTGTCGCCTGGTTCATGCTGGCCATCGTCCGCGGCGAAACCGTCAACGCGATCTGGTTTGTCTTCGCGTCCGTCTGCACCTACCTGATCGGCTACCGCTTCTACTCCAAGGTCATTGAGCGGTACCTGACCAAGCCGGATGACCGCCGCGCCACCCCCGCTGAATACAAGGCCGACGGCAAGGACTACGTCCGCACGGACCGCAACGTCCTGTTCGGCCACCACTTCGCCGCGATCGCCGGCGCCGGCCCGCTGGTGGGCCCCGTCATCGCGGCCCAGATGGGTTACCTTCCCGGCACCATCTGGATCATCATCGGCGTCGTTCTGGCCGGTGCCGTCCAGGACTACCTCGTCCTCTTCTTCTCCATGCGCCGCGGCGGCCGTTCGCTGGGCCAGATGGCCCGTGAAGAGCTCGGCCTGATCGGCGGTACCGCTGCCCTGATCGCCACGCTGCTCATCATGGTGATCATCGTCGCCATCCTGGCCCTCGTCGTCGTGAACGCCCTGGGCGAGAGCCCCTGGGGTGTCTTCTCCGTGGGCATGACCATCCCGATCGCCCTGTTCATGGGCGTGTACCTGCGCTACCTCCGGCCTGGCAAGGTGATGGAAGTGTCCATCATCGGCTTCGTGCTGCTGATGGCGGCCATCATCGGCGGCGGCGCCGTCGCGGGCACCGAGTGGGGCGCGGCCTTCTTCCACCTGGACAAGGTCACCATCGCCTGGGGACTCATCGTCTACGGCTTCATCGCCGCGATCCTGCCCGTCTGGCTCCTGCTGGCACCGCGCGACTACCTCTCCACCTTCATGAAGATCGGCGTGATCGTCATGCTGGCCCTGGCCATCATCGTGGTCCGTCCCGAAATCACGGTCCCGGCCTTCAGCGAGTTCGCCAGCCGGGACAACGGACCGGTCTTCTCCGGTGCCCTGTTCCCCTTCCTCTTCGTCACCATCGCCTGCGGAGCGCTGTCCGGCTTCCACGCCCTCATCGCCTCCGGCACGACGCCGAAACTGGTCGAGAAGGAACGCCAGACCCGGCTGATCGGCTACGGCGGCATGCTGATGGAGTCC
>JAODMV010000028.1 GCA_025464875.1 Arthrobacter sp.
CGCGCCGTGCGCCCCCGTACAGGCGCGCCCCACGCAGGCTCGGCGCGCTGCCGCATCGGACCCACCTGCGCGCCAGGGCGCCCTGGGAACGTGCCCTGGGAACGTGCCCCGGTGCGCCCTGGGAACGTGTTCCGGTGCGCCCCCGGGCCGGCCGCAGGCCCGGGAAGGACTGCCCCGCGGGCGAAGATCCCGCCGGATTTCCGACGATGATGATGCTCCTGCACCCGTTCGTGTAACTTTTTGTGGCTCATCTCACATGATGTAACGATTTACCGCCTGGCTCTCTGGTTGAATCTAGGAATCAGGACAGCGTGTTGCCCGGCAAGCCGATCACGTTCCACTTCCGGGCCGCCCGCAAGTAATCATCGAACAGAAAGTTCACAGATGACAAGGAACCGAAAGGCCCTGCCGAGCGCCATCGCGCTCGCCGGGGTGTCCGCCTTTGCACTGACCGCCTGCACCGGCCCCGCCGGCGGGGCGACCGCCTCCGGCAGCGCGGCCGGTGGGGCCACCATTGCGTACGGTACAACTGACAAGGTTGTCACCCTCGACCCCGCCGGTTCGTACGACGCCGGGTCCTTCATGGTGATGAACCAGATTTATCCGTTCCTGCTCAACTCGAAGCCCGGAACGGCGGACGCCACCCCCGACATCGCCGAGTCCGCGTCCTTTACGAGCCCGACCGAATACACCGTCAAGCTCAAGCCCGGTCTCAAGTTCGCCAACGGCCACGCGCTGACGTCCTCCGATGTGAAGTTCTCGATCGACCGTGTTGTCAACATCGCCGATGACAACGGCCCCTCCTCACTCCTCGGCAACCTTGCTTCCGTGACAGCCCAGGACGACGCCACCGTGGTCTTTACGCTCAAGCAAGGCAACGACCAGGTCTTCCCCGGCGTCCTCGCCGCCAATGCAGGTCCGGTCATTGACGAAGAGGTCTTCCCGGCCGACAAGCTGATGAGCGACGACGAAATCGTCCAGGCCAGGCCCTTCGCCGGCCCGTACACCATCGAGAGTTACAAGAAGAACGAGCTGGTCAGCCTCAAGGCCAACCCCGACTACCAAGGCCTGCTGGGCAAGCCTGCCAACGACGGCGCCAGCATCAAGTACTACGCGGACCCGAACAACCTGAAACTGGAAGTCCAGCAGGGCAACATCGACGTCGCCGGCCGGAGCCTGACCCCGACCGACGTTGCGGACCTCGAGAAGGACTCCAAGGTCATTGTCCACAAGGGGCCCGGCGGCGAGCTGCGCTACATCGTCTTTAACTTCGACACCATGCCGTTCGGTGCCAAGGCTGCCGGCGCCGATCCGGCCAAGGCGCTCGCCGTCCGCCAGGCCGTGGCCCACATCGTCGACCGCGAAGCCATTGCCAGCCAGGTCTACAAGGGCACCTACCTGCCGGCCTACTCCGTGGTCCCCGACGGCTTTGCCGGCGCCGTCAAGCCGCTCTTGGAGCTGTACGGCGACGGCAGCGGCAAGCCGAGCCTCGACAAGGCCCAAAAGGTCTTCAGTGACGCCGGCGTTCCCGCGCCGGTCACCTTGAAGCTGCAGTACAACCCGGACCACTACGGCAAATCCTCGGGCGACGAGTACGCCATGGTCAAGGAACAGCTGGAGAAGTCCGGCCTGTTCAAGGTCGAGCTGCAGGCCACCGAGTGGGTCACCTACAACAAGGACCGCACCCAGGATGTCTACCCGGTCTACCAGCTCGGCTGGTTCCCGGATTACTCCGACGCCGACAACTACCTCACGCCGTTCTTCGCCCCCGGGAACTTCCTGAAGAACCACTACGAGAACCCCGCCGTCTCCGAGTTGATCAGCAAGCAGCTGACCACCGTGGACAAGGCCGAGCGTGAGAAGGTACTCGGCGAGGCCCAGACGGCCGTTGCCAGGGACCTGTCCACGCTGCCACTGCTGCAGGGCGCCCAGCTGATGGTCTCCGGCAAGGACATCAAGGGAGTCGAGAAGACCCTCGACGCCTCCTTCAAGACCCGGCTCGGTGTGATTTCCAAGTAGGCCCATTTTCCGCATCCGATTCTGACCAGCCAGGGAGGCGGGGCGCCTGCACGGCGTCCCGCCTCTTGCGCTAGTCCAGGACAAACAGATTCCGCCGGCGCACGCGGCCGGCCCGCAACACACATTTAGGTACCCATGACAACACTTATCGAGGCGCCGCCCAGCGACGAAGACGGCCTGCTGCCGACAAGAAAGAAGCCGTCCGGCGGGGGACTGGGCCAATACATCCTGGTCAGGTTCCTTCTGATCTTTCCGACCGTTCTGATCCTCGTCACCATGGTGTTCTTCCTGATGCGGATCACCGGCGATCCCATCACCGCAGCCCTGGGCGGCCGGCTTCCGCCGGAGCAGCTTCAGGAGCGCATCGCTGCCGCCGGCTACGACCGGCCCATCTTCGTGCAGTACTTCGAGTACCTCGGCCAGCTCGCCACGGGTAACTTCGGCACTACGCTCTCCGATAACCGCAGGGTGTCCGGGATGCTCTCCAGCTATGGCGCCGCCACCCTTGAACTGTCCATCAACGCCGTCCTCGTGGCGCTGCTGGTCGGCATCCCGCTGGGCCTGATCGCCGCGCACCGTCGCGACAAGGCCCCCGATGCCGTGCTGCGGATCTTCGCCATCCTCTGCTACGCCACGCCGGTCTTCTTCGCCGGCCTGCTGCTGAAGCTGACCTTCTCGGTCTGGCTGGGCTGGCTGCCCGTGGCCGGACGCGCCAACACCTCCAGCGAACTGGCCCTCACGGCGCTTCAGGCCCCCACCGGAATCTACTGGCTGGACGCCGTCCGCAGCGGCAACATGGATGCCTTGGGGGATGTTTTGGCGCATGCCGTGCTGCCCGCCCTCGCTCTCGGTCTGCTGACCGCCGGCATCTTCCTGCGCCTGGTGCGCACCAATGTGATCGGCACCCTCGGCAAGGACTATGTGGAGGCCGGCCGTTCTCGCGGCGTCAGCGAATTCCGGCTCGTCACCAAACACGCCTACAAGCCGGCCCTCATCCCCATCATCACCGTGATGGGGCTGCAGATCGCCGTGCTGCTGGGCGGCGCGGTGCTCACCGAGACCACCTTCGAATGGAAGGGCCTCGGCTTTCAGCTGGCCACCTACCTGACGGCCCGCGACTTCGTTGCGGTGCAGGGCATTGTGGTCCTCCTGGCAGTGATCGTGGCCGTGACCAATTTCATCGTGGATATCGTTGCCGCGCTGATCGACCCCCGGGTGAGGTACTGATGAGCATCGAAGCGAGCACGCAAAACCACAAGGACCCGCGGGGATCATGGTTCCAGCGGCTGCCCGTCGTCTCGCACTTCAACAAGAGCGTGGGCCTGCAGCGGGGCATGCTCGTCGCCGGCCTCGCCCTGACGGTCCTGTTCCTGGTGACCGCGGTCTTCGCGCCCCTGATCGCCCCGTTCGGCTTCTCCCAGATTTCCGACGCCGACGGAAGCTTCCCTGCCCAGCAGGCCCCCGGCGGCAGACACCTGATGGGGACCACGGTCGGAGGCTACGACGTCTTCTCCCGGGTGGTCTGGGGGGCGCAGACGGCCATCATGGTGATCGTCGTGGCGGTGATCATGTCGATCGTTGTCGGCGTGATCCTGGGCCTGGTCAGCGGCTACCTCGGCGGCTGGCTGGACCGGCTCCTCGTGGTGGTTGCCGACGCCGTCTACGCCTTCCCGTCCCTGCTGGTGGCCATCGTCATGGCGATCGTCATCAGCGGCGGCCGTTCCAGCCTGTGGGGCGGCATCCTGGCGGCGGCCATCTCCATCACGGTGGTCTTTATCCCTCAGTACTTCAGGGTCATCCGGGCGGAGACCATCCGGCTCAAGGCGGAGCCCTTCGTCGAATCGGCAAAGGTCGTCGGCGCCTCCGACATCCGCATCATGAGCCGCCATATCTTCAAGAACGCGACCCGCACGCTGCCGCTGATCTTCACGCTCAATGCCTCCGAAGCGATCCTGACCCTCGCCGGGCTGGGCTTCCTCGGCTTCGGCATTGAACCAACCTCGGCCGCCGAATGGGGCTTCGACCTGAACAAGGCGCTGGCAGACACCACGTCCGGCATCTGGTGGACGGGTGTCTTTCCCGGGCTGGCCATCGTCCTGACGGTGGTGGGGCTGACCCTGGTGGGCGAAAGCATCAACGACCTCAATGATCCGCGTCTGCGGGGGCGCCGACGCGCCGGCGCCACGGGCGGCACCGGTTCCACCACGGGCGCGCAGGCGGGGCTCGAAGCAGAAGCGAGAAGTTCATGACCATCAATATCGGCCGGCACGGCGCCGGACCTGTCCTGGATATCGAGCACCTCAGGGTCACCTTCGCGACCGACGCGGGGGACGTGCACGCCGTCAGGGACGTCAGCCTCGAAGTCAACGCCGGCGAGGTGGTGGCCATCGTGGGCGAATCCGGCTCCGGCAAGACCGTCACCGCCAAGTCCATCCTGGGCCTCCTGCCGGAGACCGCCATCAGCTCTGGGGCGGTGCTGATCAATGGTGACAACGTCATCAGCGTCAGCGCGGCCCGGCTGCGGCAGATCCGCGGCCGGGATGTGGCGATGGTCTTCCAGGAACCGTCCACGGCGCTCAATCCCGTCTTCACCGTCGGGTGGCAGATCGCGGAGGGCATCCGTGCGCACGCCGGCCACGGGGGAGCCGGGCGGGTGAGCGCCAAGGACGCCAAGGCACGTGCCGTCGAGGCGCTCCGCAAGGTGGGCATCCCGGACCCGGAAACCCGCGTCAACTACTATCCGCACCAGTTTTCCGGCGGGCAGAAGCAGCGCGTGGTCATCGCCGCGGCGCTGGCGCTGAACCCGGGACTCATCGTTGCCGACGAGCCCACCACCGCCCTGGACGTCACCGTGCAGGCGGAGATCCTGGCGCTACTGCGGGAGCTGCGGGACACTGACGGCACCGCCATCGTGCTCATCACCCACAACATGGGCGTGGTGGCGGACCTGGCCGACCGGGTCGTCGTGATGTACCAGGGCGACGTCGTCGAGGAGGCCCCTGCTCGGGTTCTCTTTGCGGAGCCCCGGCAGGACTACACGAAGAAGCTCCTTGCCGCGGTGCCACACCTGGGCCGGAATTCCGCCTCCGAAGGACTGACCGAACGCGCCCACCAGGGCGGCCGGGTGCTGGTCGAGGGGAGGAACCTGACCGTCGAGTATCCGGGCCGGCTGGCGACTCCGGCGTTCAAGGCCGTGGACGGCGTCAGTTTCACCGTGTCCGAAGGCGAGGTGTTCGGCCTGGTCGGCGAGTCGGGATCCGGCAAGACGACCAACGGACGGGCCATCGCCGGCCTGAACCGCACCACCGGCGGCACCCTGAAGGTGCTGGGCTACGAGATGCTCAACCTCAAGGAGCGCACCTTCAAGCCGCTGCGCAAGCAGATCGGCTTCGTGTTCCAGGACCCGGCGGCGTCCTTCAACCCCCAGCTGGCCATCGGCGACTGCGTTGCGGAACCGCTGGTCATCCACGGCAACCCGACGCCGGCGCAGGCACGCCAGCGGACCCGCGAGCTGCTCGAGGCGGTGCAGCTGCCGGGGTCGTACGCTGAACGGTTCCCGCACGAACTCTCCGGCGGGCAGCGGCAGCGCGCCTCCCTGGCGCGGGCGCTCATCCTGAACC
>JAODMV010000240.1 GCA_025464875.1 Arthrobacter sp.
TTGTTGACCAAACAGAGGTAGTCGAACCTGTACTCAAATGGGCTCTCGGGCACAGAGGTGGGAGTATCCACCCAGACCTTCTGAGCAGGGTCGTACCTCCACACGCCCAAACCCGCTGTGTTCCAAAAGACGTCCGACGCCGCGGCATTTGCCGGCGAGCTCGTAGAAACCGAAATAAGGAAGACAGCCACAAGCACATTCAAGGCGGCCCGCAGCCCGCGAGCTGAAGAATGGCGGCCTTTCATGCACCGAGCCGATCAACGTCAATCGTTTTCCATTGGCCGTCCGCAAAGCGAATCGTCATAATATCTGCTAGCACTTGCGATGCTGGTACGGACTTCTCGACGCTTGAATCAGCGCGATATAGGACTCCGGGTGACTGCTCCAATTGAGTCGTTACTTGGTAATTGCCTTGGCTTGTCTTAACGAACTCGGTGAAAGCTCCCTTGGCCTCCACCAGCCCCCCGGCGATCCAGCGCCCCTCCGAGTTCCACTCCTCAATGCCCGGACGCACCTTGCTACAGAGCCGGCATGAAGTGTCTGTCACGTCATCCATCGGTCGGAACTCGCCTGTCTGATACGCGTAGTTCAGAAGGGCGTACCAGTGCTTAGCGAACGCAATCGCGCCTTCCTTCGTCTCCGCCTTCGCAACCTCAGGCAGCACCGGAACCGGGACGTTTTGGGCCCTGCCCGACGCGTCCGCCGGTTGGTAACTAGCCGCTGGCGTCGGCGTCGGCGTTGCGTCCGGAGTGGACATCGCGGAGAAGCTCGGGGACTCAGGAGCCGGGGTTACGCCGGGCCGCACTGTCCCGCCGGTGCAGGCGGTGATCGCAAGCAGGGAGGCTATACCCGTCACAGCGGCGCAACCGCGCCAGCGGCCGGAAATCGAAGTGCGAGATGTCATGGCAGCTACTCCCCCGATAGATATCAAGACGCCTGAGTCGAGACAATGCTTAAGGATAACCGAGGTCACATTTTGGGCCTCAAGGTTATCCACAAGCGCCGGACCAGGTCCCGGCGGCCGACCAGCGTCCGGATTCACCGCCAACCAACTCCACCGGCAGCCGAAGCTCCGGCCGTCTTTACTCAATCCGCCTAGACTTAAACGATGGCGGACAAGCTGACACCGGAGCGGCGCAGCTGGAATATGTCCCGCATCAGAGGGAAGAACACCAAGCCTGAGCTGCTGGTCCGCAAGTTGCTCCACGCCAAGGGCTACCGCTACCGGTTGCACGGCACTGCCCGCGGCGGACGGCTCCCAGGCAGCCCTGATCTCGTGTTCGCAAGCCGCCACAAAGTCATCTTCGTCAACGGCTGTTTCTGGCATTTCCACGACTGTCGGGTGGGGCAGCACGCCCCCAAGGCAAATGCCGAGTTTTGGGAAACCAAGCGCAGCCGCACCCGGAACCGCGACGCCGAGCAGCACCGCCAGCTCGAAAACGCAGGCTGGCAGGTACTCACCGTCTGGGAGTGCGAACTCAAGGATCCGTCGGCGCTAGAACACCAGCTGGACACCTTCCTGCTGGGACCTGGCAGCCTTCAGTCCTGAGGTGGCTTAGGCCCGGTGGTGGTCAATCAGCCAGCCGGCCAGCTGGCGGGCGCGGCCGGCGGCGGCGAGGTCACCCTCCGCGGCTGAAATGATCGAGCCTTTCATAAGGATGTGCCATGACCGCGAAAAGTTCTCCGTGTCCTGCAACCCCGCCTCTTCGGCGAGCTGCTGCACGTGTCCCCGGATCCTGGCGAGGTAGTCGATGCTGGCTTGGCCGAGCGGGTGCTCGGACCCCATTTCGAGCAGGATGTTGATAAAAGAGCAGGCCTCGAAGTCATCACGCGCAAACCACTCGGCGAAGACGTCGAAAATGGCCAGCAGCTGCTCCTCCGGGGTACCGCCCTTGCGCCTGGCTTCGGAAACGATGGCCTCCACCGTCCACTGCTGGTCCCTGCGTTCCAAGAAGGCCAGCACGAGCTCGTCCTTCGAGGCGAAGTGGCGAAAAAAGCTTGCCTTGGCCACCCCGGAACGACTGATCAATTCATTGACCCCCACGCCCCGGACGCCGCGCCGGGAAAAAAGCTCGTAGGCCACGGTCAGAATTCGCTCATGGACTGCAGACGCAACACCAACACCGCCATCCGCGACGGCTGGCGGAACAGACGATGCAGAGTCGGAATTAGTTGAAACTAACATCAAAAATATCTTAACGCTAAACGAGACAGGTTGGTCTGTCTGGGCTATTATTCTGATCCTGGGGATTAGGACTCTATTCGGTTAGTACCAACAGGTACTACAAGTACAAACGGGAGAGTGCAAAGATGCCACACTTGCTGACGTCGAATGAGCTGCCAGATACCCCAACTCCACCATCAACGTCGGCATTCCGGCCGCGACTGCTGCAATTCCAGCATCCGGGCGAGGACGAGCCCCGGGCCCTCCGACCCACCCGCCACATCCCCAGGGCCCCGCAGGATCTCGAACCACTGCGCCGGCAGGCGTCCTCGATCATTGATGCGATTCTCGCCGACACCGGGCCCGAAGAGGCCGAGGTGCGCAAAAAGCTTCGCCAGCACGTGGCCAAAAACCCTGGCCAGCCCGAAAGAGCGCTCCTGAGGCATCTGCTGTGCTTGTCCGTCCGGGAGGACGAGGCCGTCAGCGGTTAGGAAGCCGTCAGCGTCCAATGCTGGCTTGCCGGAGGACCTCGCCCCACGACTGTTTGGCAAGGTCAGCCAGTGACGCCAGGATTTCCGACGGCGGCAGGCTCAGATCGAGGGGGAATTCCACCACGTCGATGTCCGTGTTCAGGATCCGGCGCAGCTTGATCTCTCCCGCACCCGCATAGATCAACCACGCCGTCGGCACCCGCAGCGAGGTGCAGTAGGCCAGCATCCGGTAATGGTCCCCCGAGAGTGACGCGCCGAGGTCGGCAGCGGCCTTGTACTTGGCGTCGTAGACCACCACGGGCCGCCCGCCCAGCAGGTGGACCGCGCCGGGCTGCACAACGATCCGGTCCGAGTCGCGGACGGCCTCGTTCAGCAGCGCGTTGTACCGCAGCCGCATCTCCCCCGGATAAGCCGCCATGGCCTCACGCAGCGCCGCCCCGACGAAGTCCTCGAAAACCTTGGACATGTCCACCACGAACGCCGCCGACTGCTGCTTGCCGTCCCCGGCCTCCGCCGAGGCGTTGCGCAGAATCACCTCGGCGAGCCGGAGGGCTGCCTGGTACCGCGTGTTCATCCGGCTGGCCTTCCACTGCGGCAGCGGCGCCCCGGACTGCAGGCGTGTCACGGCGTCGAGCTTTCCTTTCAGCTGCCGCAGCCGGCTGAGCACCTCCGGACGCACGCCCGGCACCCGGGACATCCGCTCCAGCGCCGCACGCAGAATCCGGTTCTCTGCGATGTCTTCGGTGAACTCGTCATAGGAGACCTCGAGCGGGACCAGCATGCCCGGCCGGCGGGAGATCTGGTCGGAGATCCGGATCCTGCCCTTGACCGTCCGGAGCGATTCCTCCACATTCAGGTAGCCCTGAAGGACGCCGCGGCTCAGCGCCCGGTCCGCGAGTTGCGCCAGGGATTCGGCCAGCGCGCTCCACAGATCCGTGTCCTCGACCGCGGCCACGGAATCCTCACGGAAACCCTGGTCCCCCGCGTAGCCGAGCAGGAACAGGAGCCGGCCCAGGCCCAGCCGTTCCTTGGGCCGCACCTCCAGCTGCACCGTGGGGGTGCGTACCGAGCCCACCTTGCCCACGGGCTCGATCCGGTACAGGCCCAGCGCCATCGGGGAGGCCTTGGCCAGGCCGCTGCCATTGACGTAGGCGGCGCTGGCCACGTCGAGCCGCTCCACCACGCCAGCGGAGAGCTCGTCCAGGACGATCCGGCGCACCGGCGACCCGCCCGGCGGCCCGCCCCGCGATCCACCCCGCGCGGCTTCCCCCGCGGGCTGCGCTTCCCGCAGCTGGCCGCTCGGCGTCGGCTGCTTAGGAGTGCGCAAGGCGAGCGAGCAGTTGTTCCAGCCCGAACCGCTCCTCCAGCTGGGCCCGGTTCAGCTGGCCGTGATAGTGCTCCTCAAGCAGCGGCATCAGCTCGTACTTCCAGATCCGGCGCAGCCCCTTCGGGGTCTGGGCGGACTTCTTCATGAAGTAGGACGGTCCGATCATGAGGTCCCGGTCCCACTCGTCGATCGCATCGTTCAGCGCGTCCAGCAGCAGGGCCGGCGTCGTGTCCAGATTCCTGGCCTGCAGGAACCGCAGCAGCGAACCCTTCACGGGCTCCGTCTTGGGGTGCAGCTCGATGAAGGAGAAACGGCGGCGGATGGCGGCGTCCATCATCGCGATGGACCGGTCCGCGGTGTTCATCGTGCCGATGATGTACAGGTTGTCCGGCAGGGTGAACGGTTCATTGGGGCTGTACTGGAGGTAGATGCGGTCATCGCGGTATTCGAGCAGGAAGTACAGCTCGCCGAACACCTTCGCGAGGTTGGCACGGTTCATTTCGTCGATGATCAGGAAGTACGGCTTGCTCTCGTTGCCGGGCTTGGCTGCCTCCTCCGCGAGCCGGCGCAGCGGTCCGGCCACGAGCTTGAAGGACACCTGACCCTCGTCCGTCTTGTCCGGGCGGAAGCCCTCGAAGAAATCCTCGTAGGCGTACGAGGGGTGGAACTGGACGAGTTTCACCCGTTCGTCGGTGGTGTCGCCGGCCAGCTGCGCCGCGAGGTGCTTGGCCAGGTACGTCTTGCCGGTCCCGGGCGGGCCGTAAAGCACCAGCTGGCGGTTCTCTTCCAGCAGCTCGGCGATCTCCTGCAGCGGCTCCAGGTCCATGTGCAGGGAGGCGGCGAACTCCGGGGTCAGGGGACGGAATCCTTCCGGAACCGGTTCGACGACGGCGGTCGGCGCGGCGTCCTCGTCTGGTTCCGTTTCCGCTTCGGCCGGCAGCATCGCCTCCAGTGACTGGATGACGCGGGTGACATCCACGATGATGCCGGAGGTGGTGAGCTGCCGCTGCACGTGGCGGGGCAGCTCGGTGGTGCCGTGTACCCCGTCGAACCAGCGGACCTTGCGGCGCAGGCGGCGGTTGTCGTCGTGGTGCTCGGGCTCGCCGAGTACGACGCCGATCCGGACGGCGCCCGCGCTCTGGTAAAGGGCCAGGTCCCCCGGCTTCATCACCGTGAGGAACGCAAAAATCGCCGTCTTGGTGTCCTCGCGCTCGACATAGCCGAGGTGCTTGTAGTCCTCGTCCACCGAGTGCTGGACGAGACCTGCCGTGACGCCCGGATCCAGCAGGCGGAGGTGTTCGACGTCGAGCGTCACGCTTTCCTCGTCCTGCCAGGCGCCGAGGAGTTCGGCGTTGTCGTGGTGGGTGCGGAGCAGCCAGGCGCGGCGGCCGGGGTCGCCCACCTTCCGCCACTGGCTCACCAGCTGGCGGGAGTACCAGTCGATCCGCTGGCCCGCCTGCTCATCGAGGTGCAGCCGGATCCGGTGGATGTCCGCGGTGATTTCCTCGTCGCTGTCGCCCTTTGCCCCGCCGACCAGGGAGGCGAACGCGTCGCGGATCTCCTGCCGTTCGACGTCGGCCACCACGGGCTCGAAATAGCTGGGCCAGACCAGGAACTCAATGCTGCGGCGGATCGCAGGCTGGTCATCGGGAGTACCGGCAGCAAGCTGGTGGAAGGCCAGCGGATCCTTGGCGGCGGCAGCGACGACGCCTGCCGGTCGCTGCGCTACGTGCTGCACGAAGCGGGCGAGCCATTTCAGGTGGTCCCAGATGGTCCAGTTAAATTCCGCCGTGCGGTCCCGGATGACGCCGTGGTCCGTCATGCCCGCGAAGAGCTCGTCCGGGAGCTCCAGTGCCGGCTCCAGCCAGGATGCGGCCTCGGCCACCCGTGCCCGCTTGACCTTGAGTGATTTCACTTCATGGGCCAACGGCAAAGACTGGAGAAAGAGCAGTTCAACGGCCAGCTGCTTGGCTCCGCGGGAGGCACCCTCCAAGTTGTTCCGGAGATTTGTCATCATGGGCGCCTTGGGGTCCGGGACGCCGCGTTCGAGGCGCTGCAGCAACTCCGCGGCAGCCTGCACCGACCATGTTTTGGTGCGCCCATCCAGGGCCGACGGTTTGCCGTGCAACCCCGGGCCGAGTACAAACCACGCCGCGTCTTCAATCTCCTTGGAGATGCCGAGGGCGCGGTGCATGGCAGGCTTTTTGGATGGGATCATACATCCAATTTACAGGCTTAAGCTGATCGGCCGCATAAAGCCCAGCTCAGGGACAGCGAGCACTTGCGGCCGCTCGCCCGCAGCCGGGTGGCGCCGTCCCGCGGCGAGCCGGCTGCCGTTTCCGGCTGTTTCGCTGCTGCTTGTTTGCCGTGCCCGGCTATGTCCCGGCTACTTCCCCGGGGGAAGACGCTTCCGGCCAAAGGCGAAATAGCTGCTTGGCCCGATGAAGTTGACCAGCGTGGCTGCCCGCCACAGGGCCTTGCTGCCGCGGATCTGCTCAGCGGGCCGGCGTGAGATGTCCCGCTGGGCCGCAATCAGCAGTGACAGTTGGACGGCGGCCGCGATAAGCGTCCCAATTCGCGCCTTCGGCGGCAGTTCTTTCCACGTCTTCTGCTGCCGGCGGTGTTTCGTGCTTCTGTTCGCCATGATCACAGCTCCTTGCTTCCGGGTTTGTCCATTTTAGGGACGATCCGGACGCGGAGATAGGGCTATCGGGCCGGGTGGACGGTGAAGGGCGCGAGCCGCTCCTTCTGTTCCGGGGTCAGCCGCAGCACCCGCCCGCTGGCCTCATCCACGAACGCCAGGTGGCTCGTGGCCCTGACGCAGTCCTCCCTGGTCACCGGATCCTGCACCAGGTAGTGGATGTCAAAACTGGCTCCCTTGACCGCACCGATCCACAGCTGAACCACGGCGGGCACGTTGCGGTACTCGAGGGTCCTGACGTAGCGGACCTTGTGCTCGACCACCAAGGCCAGGGTTCCCTCCGGGACCTCGCTGAAGAGCGGCACCGGGGGCTCGAGGCCGGGCAGCCCGGGCCCCCGGGGCGGCCCGAAGGCGGCGATGCGTGCCTCCTCCAGGATCCGCACAATCTGGACGTTGTTGATGTGGCCGTAGGCATCCATGTCGCTCCAGCGCATCGGCACCTGCACCTCGATGCGCCGGTCCGGCTTCGCAGACGGGCCGCTGGACGGGGTTGCGGACGGTTCGGCGGCGCTCAGCTCCGCACCGCCGTCATGTCTTCGACGGTGCCGTCGGCGTCCTCGGCGTCGTCGGAAAACGAGGCGTCGGCGTTCTCCCCGGCGAACTGGGACATGTACAGGCGGTAGTAGGCGCCCTGGAGTTTCAGCAGCTCCGCATGCCCTCCCTGCTCCACAATCCGGCCGGCCTCCATCACCAGGATGGTGTCGGCGTCGCGGATGGTCGAGAGCCGGTGGGCGATCACGAAGCTCGTGCGCTCCGTGCGCAGCGCCGCCATGGCCTTCTGCACGAGCACTTCGGTTCGGGTGTCCACCGAGCTCGTCGCCTCGTCCAGGATCAGCAGCGAGGGATTCGCCACGAAGGCCCGCGCAATGGTGATCAGCTGCTTCTCGCCGGCGCTGACGTTGTTGCCTTCTTCGTCGATGATCGTGTTGTAACCGTCCGGCAGGGCCCGGACAAAGCGGTCCACAAAGGTGGCCTTCGCAGCTCCCAGCACCTGCTCCTCGGTGGCGTCCAGCTTGCCGTAGCGGATGTTGTCATAGATGGTGCCGCCGAACAGCCAAGCGTCCTGCAGGACCATGCCCACCTTGGCGCGCAGTTCGGCCCGGCTCAGCTGGGTGATGTCGACCCCGTCCAGGGTGATGCTGCCGGCGTTGAGCTCGTAGAAGCGCATCACGAGGTTCACCAGGGTGGTCTTGCCAGCACCGGTGGGGCCGACGATCGCCACGGTGTGCCCGGGCTCGGCGGTGAAGGACAGGTCGTCGATCAGCGACTTGTCCGGCGAGTAGCTGAAGGTGACGTGCCGGAACTCGACGTGCCCGTCCGTCTTGGCCGGCAGGTGTTCGGTGGCGGTTTCGGCGTCCTGTTCCTCGGCGTCAAGGAATTCAAAGACCCGCTCCGCAGAGGCCACACCGGACTGCAGCATGTTGGCCATGCCCGCCATCTGGCCCAGCGGCTGGGTGAACTCGCGGGAGTACTGGATGAACGCCGTCGCGTCGCCCAGGCTCATGCCGCCCGAGGCGACCCGCAGGCCGCCGACAACCGCGATGCCCACGTAGCTGAGGTAGGACACGAACTGCATGACCGGCATGATCATGCCGGAGACGAACTGGGCCCCGAAGCTTGCCTTGTAGAGCGCCTCGTTCCGCTCGTCGAAGCGCCCGAGCATGTCGGCGTCGCGGCCGAAGACACGGACCAGGTCATGCCCGGAGAATGACTCCTCGATCTGGCCGTTGAGCTCGCCGGTGCTCTTCCACTGGGACGCGAAGAGCTTCTGGCTGCGGGAGCCGATGATGCCGGCGGCCACGCCGGAGAGCGGCAGCGCGATGAGCGCGATCAGCGCCAGCTGCCAGGACACGATGAACATCATGATGACGATGCCGATCACCGTCAGGGCCGAGTTCACCAGCTGCGCGAACGCCTGCTGCAGCGCCTGCTGGATGTTGTCCACGTCGTTGGTGACGCGGGAGAGGATGTCACCGCGCTGGCGGGTATCGAAGTAGTTCAGCGGGAGCTTGTTCAGCTTCTTCTCGGTGTCGTCGCGCAGCTGGCGGACCACCCGCATGACGAGGACGTTCAGGACGTAGCCTTGCAGCCAGAGGAAGATGTTGGCGACAAAATACATCACCAGCACCACGCTGATCAGGAACGCGAGCTTCTGGAAGTCGATGCCGACGCCGGGCACGAGGTCCATCTTGGAGAGCATGTCGGCGAAGTTGTTCTCGCCCTGGGCGCGCAGCCCTTCGACAAACTGCTCCTTGCTGACGCCGGCCGGCAGCTGCTTGCCGATCACTCCGCCAAAGATCACGTCCATCGCCTGGCCCAGGATCCGCGGGGCCACCACGTTGAGGACGACGGCGACCGTCACCATCCCGAGCACCGCGGTGATGCCGGCCCGCTCGGGCCGCAGCAGCCCCATCAACCGCTTCGCGGAGGGCCAGAAGTGCTGGGCGGTCTTGGCGGGCATCTCTCCAAACATGCCGCCGTCGGCCTCACCGGGCTTGTATTCCTCTTCGTAAAAATCCTCGTCCGGCTCGACAGCCTGCGAGCTGGAGTCCGGCGTCTTGGAGCCTGGAGTCGTGGAGTCCGGGGAGACCTTCTCGTTGGTGCTCATGCCACTGCCTCCGCGGTCAACTGGGATTCGACGATTTCCTGGTACGTGCCGGAACGCTCCAGCAGTTCCTCATGCGTGCCGCGGTCCACGATCCGGCCCTTGTCCAGCACCAGGATCTGGTCGGCGTCGGCGATGGTCGAGACGCGCTGCCCCACGATGATCACCGTCGCGTCGGCAGTCTTGGCCTTCAGCGCCCGGCGCAGCCTGGCGTCCGTGGCCACATCGAGGGCCGAGAACGAGTCATCGAAGAGGAAGACCTTGGGTTCGGTGACGAGCGCCCGGGCGATGCACAGCCGTTGCCGCTGGCCGCCGGAGACGTTGGTGCCGCCCTGGGCAATCCGTGAAGCGAGCCCGCCGTTCATTTCGCGTACGAAGTCCGCGGCCTGGGCAACGGTCAGGGCCTCCCACAGTTCCTCATCCATTGCCTCCGGCTTCCCGAAGCGCAGGTTGTGCTCCACGGTGCCCGAAAACAGGTAGGGACGCTGGGGCACCATGGCCACGCGCTGCGTGATGTCCCCCCGTTCGAGGTTCGAGACGGGGACGCCGTCGAGCAGCACCTCGCCCGAGGCGGTGTCGTAGAGCCGGGGCAGCAGTGCCAGCAGGCTGGTCTTGCCGGCACCGGTGGAGCCGATGATCGCCACGGTCTGTCCGGGCTCGGCCGTGAAGCTGATGTCGCTCAGGACGGGCACCTCGGCGCCCGGGTAGGCGAAGGACACGTTCCGGAACTCCACGCGCCCGGCCTTCTGGGCCGGCGCCACGGGGGTGAGCGGCTCGCGGATGGAGGGTTCGACGTCGAGCACCTCGCCGATCCTGTCCGCGCAGACCGAGGCGCGCGGAATCATCATGGCCATGAACGTGCCCATCATGACCGCCATCAGGATCTGCAGCAGGTATTGGAGGAACGCCGTGAGCGCGCCGACCTGCATGTCGCCGGCGTCCACGCGCTGGCCGCCGAACCACAGCACGGCGGCGGTGGCGACGTGCAGGATCATCCCGATCGCGGGGAACATCAGCACGAACAGCGCGCCGATCTTCAGCGAGACGTCGGTCAGTTCCTTGTTGGCGGCGCCGAAGCGCTCGGCTTCGTGGGGTTCGCGAACGAACGCGCGGACCACCCGAATGCCGATGATCTGCTCGCGGAGGACACCGTTGAGCCGGTCGATCTTGACCTGCATGGAGCGGAAGAGCGGCATCAGCCGGACCACGAGGTAGCCCACGACGGCCACGAGCACGGGCACCGAAACCCACACCAGCCAGGACAGGTTGAGGTCCTCGCGGAGGGCCATGAAGATCCCGCCGATGCACATGATCGGGGTCGCCACCATGAAGTTCAGGCCCATCAGCATGAGCATCTGCACCTGCTGGACGTCGTTGGTGCCGCGCGTGATGAGCGTCGGGGCGCCGAAGACGTTGACGTCCCGGGCCGAGAAGCTGCTGACCTTGCGGAAGACGCCCCGGCGCAGGTCCCGGCCGAACGCCATCGCGGCCTTGGAGCCGAAATAGACGCCGGCGATCGCGGTAGCCACCTGGATGAGCGCGACCCCGAGCATGAGCCCGCCGGTGCGCCAGATGTAGTCCGTGTCGCCGCGGGAGACGCCCTCGTCAATGATCCGGGCGTTGAGGCTCGGGAGGTACAGCGCCGCTATGGTGGATGCCAACTGGAAAACGACGACGGCCGCGACATACGGGAAATACGGCTTGGAATAGCGCCGGATGAGGGTGACAAGCATGCCCACGAGTCCTTAGGAAAACTGAAGATTAACGCTCTGGAGAGCACTGACTTGGAGAACTGGTCGGGGCCCTGAGTGAATGCAGCAATTAATAGCAGAGGGGCCCGACGGCCTTAGGGGTCCCACTCTACGAAATCCCCGGCCTCCGCGGAACATGGGACACCCGGGATCATCCAAACGATGTATTTTGTTCGCTATTTGGTTCGGTGCCGGCCAGGGGTTGCGATCCCGTCGTCGGAGTGGGTTCCCCCGACCGTTCCCACGGCTGTTCCGGTAGCGTCAGCAACGGGTTCAGGCCGGATGTCCACGGTGCGGCGCAGCGGGCGTTCCTTGATGAACAGGATGGCCACGAGGGCCACCACGCCGATGACTGCCGAGATCAGGAAGATCTGCGCCGTCGCGTCCCCGTAGGCGGCGCGCATGATGTCACGGACGGGCGCCGGCATGTGCTGGAGATCCATGCTGGCGTCGGCGGATCCGGACGGAACGGGGATGTTGGCGGCCGCGAACCCTTCGACCGCAAGTTCCTTGACGCGGTTGGCGAGGACGGCGCCGAGGACCGAGACGCCGATGGCGCCGCCCACGGAGCGGAAGAAGGCGACCGAAGCGCTGGCGGTGCCGATGTCCGTTGCGCGCACCGTGTTCTGGACGGCGAGGACCAGGTTCTGCATCAGCAGCCCGAGTCCGATGCCAAGGATGGCGGTGTAGATGCCCGTGAGCCACAGTTCGGTGGTGTGGTCTATGGTTCCGGCGAGGCCAAGTCCGCCGATCAGCAGGACCGCGCCGGCAATGAGGTAGCGCTTCCACTTTCCGGTGCGGCTGATGAGCATTCCGGAGGCCACGGAACCGATCAGGTTGCCCGCGATCATCGGCAGGGTCAGCAGTCCCGCCTCGGTGGGGGTGGCGCCGCGGGCGACCTGGAAGTACTGGCCAAGGAAGGTCGAGGAGCCGAACATGCCGACGCCGACCGCCACCGAGGCGAGGATCGCGAGGGCGGTGGTGCGTTCGGAGATGATCTTGAGCGGAATGATGGGCTGGGGGACGCGGGATTCCACGAAGACGAGCAGCGCCAGAAGCAGCACCCCGCCGCCGACCATGGCCGCCGTCTGCCACGACCACCAGTCGTAGTAGTCGGGATTGCCGGCGAAGGAAACCCAGATCAGCAGCAGGCTCACGCCGGACGTCAGCAGGATCGAACCGAGCCAGTCGATCCTGGCCGGGCGCTTGATGTGCGGAATTTTCAGGGTGACCTGCAGCAGGATGAGGGCGACGACGGCGAGCGGGACGCAGACGAAGAAGGTCCAGCGCCACCCGAGCGTGCTGTCGACGATGAAGCCGCCCAGCAGCGGGCCGCCGGCAGTGCCGACGGCCATGACGCCGCCCATGTAACCGGAGTACTTCCCGCGGTCACGCGGCGGGATCATCGAGCCGATAATGGCCTGGGCCAGCGCGGTCAGGCCACCCATGGCGATGCCCTGGATGACGCGGGCGGTCAGCAGCAGCGGAATGGTCTCGGAGAGGCCGGCCATGACGGAGCCGGCCACGAAGATCACGATGCTCAGCTGGACGAGGACCTTCTTATCGAACAGGTCAGCCAGCTTGCCCCAGATCGGGGTGGTCGCCGCGTTGGCCAGAAGCGCTGCGGTGATTACCCAGGCGAAGTCGGTCTGGGTGCCCTTGAGTTCGGACATGATGGTGGGCAGCGCATTGGCAACGATGGTGCTGCTCAGGATT
>JAODMV010000031.1 GCA_025464875.1 Arthrobacter sp.
GGCTCTCCGGCCAGGACACCGCGCTGGGCACCACGATCTTCATGGACGTGTGGCAGTGGACCCCGATGGTGGTGCTGATCCTGCTCGCCGGCCTGACCTCCTTGTCCGACGAGCCCGACGAGGCCGCCCGGATGGACGGCGCCAACGCCTTCCAGCGCTTCTTCTTCATCACCCTGCCGCTCATGATGCCGACCGTGATCGTCGCCATCCTGCTCCGGGGCATCGACGCCCTCAAGACCTTCGACCTCCTCTACGCCACCAAAGGCAAGGGCGGCGGTTCCTTCCACGAGGTGGAGACCCTCAACGTCTACGCCTACGGGCTGAGCTTCGACTACAACCAGTACGGGCTGTCCTCCGCGGTGCTGATCCTGTTCTTCATGATCATCATCGGCTCCATGTGGCTGCTGACCATGCGCAAGAAAGCGGTAAGCAAATGACCGTCCTGACCCAACCCGGAACCGCCGCGCAGCCCGTGCCCGCCCCGCGCCGCCGCAAGCCCCTGGCCACCCGCGCCTACAAGGTCTTCCGCGTCGTGGCCCTCATCGCGGTCGTGCTGTTCCTGATCGCCCCGCTGTTCTGGATGCTGCTGGCCTCCTTCAAGACCAACGTGGACATCTACGACACCGGCAAGGCGTTCCTCTTCACCCCCACCGGCGAGAATTACGCCAACGTGCTCCAGCGGAACAACTATTTCGTCTTCATCTTCAACAGCTTCTGGGTGGCGTTCGTCTCCACCGCGCTGTCCCTGGTGCTCGGCGTCCCCGCCGCCTACGCGATGAGCCGCTTCGCGATGCACCGCTCGGCCCTCGTCGTCCTGATGGCCCGCGTCATCCCCGGCGTCTCGCTGCTGGTGCCCTGGTACTACGTCTTCTCCAACCTGAGGATGGTCGGCGGCTTCGAGGTGCTGATCCTCAGCCACATGTTCGTCTCGCTGCCGCTGATCGTCTACATCATGATGAGCTACTTCGATTCGCTGCCGCTGGAGCTGGAGGAATCGGCCCAGGTGGACGGGCTCACCCCGATCGGCGCCTTCCGCCGCATCACGCTGCCGCTGTCCGTCGCCGGCATCGCCACCGCGGGAATCCTGTCCTTCATTTTCTCGTGGAACAACTTCATGTTCGCCCTGGTGCTTTCCGGGTCCAAGACCAAGACCCTGCCGGTCGCGATCTTCGACTTCGTCTCCTACGCCAGCATCGACTGGGGCGGACTGATGGCGGCCGCCACGGTGGTCACCATCCCGATCATGATCATTGCGCTCTTCACGCAGAAGTACATCGTCTCCGGCATGACCGCCGGCGCGACCAAGGGCTAGGCGGCACATGACACTCATCAGCAGGATAGAAACCTTCCTGGTCGCACCGCGCTGGCTCTTCGTCCGCATCGAGACGGACAGCGGGATCGTCGGCTGGGGCGAGGCGAGCTGCGAGGGGCGCAGCGAAACGGTCCGCACCGCCGTCGAGCAGCTCTCGGAGCTGCTCATCGGCAACGACGCGCTCCGGATCGAGGACCACTGGCAGGTCATGACCAAGGGCTCCTTCTACCGCGGCGGCCCCATCCTCGCCAGCGCCGTCTCCGGCCTGGACCAGGCGCTCTGGGACATCGCGGGCAAGCACTTCAACACGCCCGTGCACCAGCTCCTGGGCGGCCACGTCCGGGACCGGATCCGGATGTACGGCTGGGTCGGCGGGGACGAACCCAACGAGGTGGCCGACCAGATCAGCGCCCAGCTGGAGGCCGGGCTCACCGCCGTCAAGATGAACGCCAGCGGCCGGATGAGCCCCATCGCGTCCGTGGCGGAGCTCGACGGCGTCGTCAGCCGGGTGGCCGCCGCCCGCGAGGTCCTCGGCGAGCACCGCGACGTCGCCGTCGATTTCCACGGACGCTTCAGCCTGGCCAACGCCCGGCGGGTGGCGCCGCTGCTGGAACCGTACCGGCCGTTCTTCCTCGAAGAGCCCGTGGTCCCGGAAAACACCCACCTGCTGCGCGAGTTCACCTCTTCCACCACGACGCCGGTCTCCACCGGCGAGCGGCTCTACAGCCGGCAGGAGTTCCTGCCGGCCCTGCAGGCCGGCATCGCCGTGGCCCAGCCGGACCTCTCCCACGCCGGCGGCATCACCGAGGTCCGCAAGATCGCCTCGCTCGCCGAAATCTACGAGGTCCAGCTCGCCCCGCACTGCCCGCTGGGCCCGCTGGCCCTGGCCGCCTGCCTCCAGGTCGGCTTCGCCACGCCCAACTTCCTGATCCAGGAACAGAGCATCGGCATCCACTACAACCAGGGCGCAGAAGTCCTGGACTACGTGGTGGACAAGTCCCCGCTGAAGTTCGTGGACGGGCACATCGAACGCCTCACCGGGCCCGGCCTCGGGATCGAGATCGACGAGGCCGTGGTCCGCGCCGCGGACAAGCGCGGCCACGCCTGGCGCGGCCCCGTCTGGCGCCACCCCGACGGTGCCTTCGCCGAATGGTGAAGGCCACCACGGTGACGCCCGCGGAAAAACACGACGAAGCGACATTGGAGACGCCCGACATGGTGAACAGCCTGACCCCCGAACTCCTGCTGGCCGGGATCCGGAAGACCCGGCTGGTGGCAATCGTGCGCGGCACGGACGGCGCGGCCGCCGCAAAGGCGGCCCTCGCCGCGATGGAGGAGGGCTTTCGCTTCGTCGAAATCGCGCTGACCACCCCCGGTGCCCTCGAAGCGATCAGCGAGGTCCGCGCCGCCGCACCCGAGGGCTGCTTCGTGGGCGCGGGAACGGTCCTGACCGTGCAGGACGTGGACCGCGTGGCGGCGGCCGGCGGCCAGTTCATGGTGACGCCCTCGCTGGCAGAGTCGATCGCCGAATCGGCGCGCCGGGGAATCCCCGTGCTCGCCGGGGCGCTGACGCCCAGCGAGGCCTACGAAGCCATGAACCGCGGCGCCACGGCGGTCAAGCTGTTCCCCGCCTCCATCGGCGGGCCCGGCTACCTCAAGGCGCTCCGGGATCCCTTTCCCGGGATCCCGTTCATCGCGGTGGGCGGAGTGGGCCTGGACGAGGCGAACGGCTACTGGGAAGCCGGGGCGATCGCCGTCGGGCTCGGCGGGCCGCTGTTCGGCGACGCCGGCTCGGGCGGCGACCTCGGCCCGATGCGCGAGCGGGCCCGCGGCTTCGTGGGCCTGGCCGCCGCATTCGACCGCCGGACCGCCGCGGAGAGCCTGCGGTGACCCCCGCCGTCGGCCGCGCTTCTGCCCTGCAGGCTGTTGACCTTCTGACCTTCGGGGAGTCCATGGTCTCGCTGCGGTCGGCCGGCCCGCTGTCCGCGGGCGGAAGCCTTGGCATGCACGTGGCCGGAGCGGAATCGAACGTCGCCGTCGGGGTCGCCCGGCTCGGCCACCGCGTCACGTGGGCCGGCGTGGTCGGCGCCGACCCGCACGGCGAGTACATCCTGCGGCAGTTGCGTTCCGAGGGCATCGGCCTGCAGCACCGGGTCGACCCGGCCCGCAACACCGGGATCATGTTCCTCGAACAGCGGACGGCCGACGTCAGCCGCGCCTTCTACTACCGCGCCGGGTCCGCCGGATCCACCCTCCACCGGGAGGACCTGGACCCCGCCTTGACGGCCGGCGCCCGGATCCTGCACCTGACCGGCATCACCGCCGCCCTCAGCCCCGAAGCCCGGAAGACGGTGGAATATGCGGCCGAGCGCGCCGCCGCCGAAGGCATGGAGGTCTCCCTCGACGTCAACTACCGCAGCAAGCTCTGGTCCCGGGACCAGGCCCGCGCCGTGCTCAGCCCGCTCGCCCGGCACGCCAGCATCGTGATCGCCTCCGACGACGAACTCGGGCTGCTCGCCGGCGCCCCCGGCGCGGCTCCCGCCCCGCCGGCGGACACGGACGCCGCTGAAGCAGCCTTGGCCGCAGGACTGCTGGAGCGCGGGGTCCGGGAAGTCGTGGTCAAGCGCGGCGCCGCGGGCGCCGGAGTCCACACCGCCGACGGCCGCCGGGAGGCGCCCGCCGTGCCGGTGACCAGCATCGACACCGTAGGTGCCGGGGATGCCTTCACCGCCGGCTATCTCTCCGCCCTGCTCGACGGCGAGGACGTGGCCGGGCGCCTGCGGCGCGGCACCCTCGCGGGAGCGTTCGCCGTGAGCACCGCCGGGGACTGGGAAGGACTGCCCCGCGCGGAGGAGCTCGCGCTGCTCGGGACGACGCCGAGCGGGACCACCCAGCGCTGAGCCGCACCACAGACCCACCGATCCGCCAAGGATCTCGGTCCGAACCGACTGTATTCAAATCAACATGGAAAGCCTGGACCAGCTGTGAAAATCATTGCCGCGGAAGTCTTCGTGACGAGCCCCTCCCGTAACTTCGTCACGCTCCGGATCACGACGGAGGACGGTGTCACCGGCATCGGCGACGCCACCCTGAACGGGCGTGAACTGGCCGTCGCCGCGTACCTGAAGGAGCATGTCGCGCAGCTGCTGATCGGCAAGGACCCGCACCGGATCGAGGACACATGGCAGTTCTTGTACCGCAGCTCCTACTGGCGCCGCGGGCCGGTGACGATGGCGGCCATCGCCGCCGTGGACATGGCATTGTGGGACATCAAGGGCAAGCTGGCCGGCATGCCGGTGTACCAGCTGCTCGGCGGCGCCTCCCGGAACGGGCTGCGCGCCTACGGCCACGCCTCCGGTTCGGACATCCCTTCGCTGTTCGATTCGGTCCGGGAGCACCTGGAGCTGGGCTACAAGTCGATCCGGATCCAGACCGCCGTGCCGGGGATCAAGGCCGTCTACGGGGTCGCGGCCCAGACGCAGGCCTCGGGGGAGCGCTACGACTACGAGCCGGCCGGGCGCGGGGCGTTCCCGGTCGAGGAGGACTGGGACACCCGGGCCTACCTGCGGCACCTGCCCTCGGTGTTCGAGGCGGTCCGGAACGAATTCGGCCCGGAGCTGCCGTTGCTGCACGACGGGCACCACCGGATGACCCCGATCCAGGCCGCGAAGCTCGGCAAGGCCCTGGAGCCCTACGACCTGTTCTGGCTGGAGGACTGCACCCCGGCCGAGAACCAGGAGGCCCTGCGCCTGGTCCGCTCACACACCACCACCCCGCTGGCCATCGGCGAGGTCTTCAACACGGTGTTCGACTTCCAGACCCTGATCAAGGAACAGCTGATCGACTACGTCCGGGCGGCGTCGACGCACTTCGGCGGGATCTCGCCGCTGAAGAAGGTCATGGACTTCGCGGCCCAGTACCAGATCAAGTCCGGCTTCCACGGGCCCACGGACATCTCCCCGGTCGGCTTCGCCGCGCAGCTGCACGTGGGGCTGGCCATCCACAACTACGGGATCCAGGAGTACATGCAGCACTCCGACGCCACCAACACCGTCTTCGAGCAGTCGATGACCTTCGTGGACGGCTACCTGCACCCCGGCGACAAGCCCGGCCTGGGCGTCGAATTCAACGAGGAGGCGGCGAACTCGTACCCGTACCAGCAGGCCTACCTGCCCTACAACCGCCTCGTCGACGGCACCGTCCACGATTGGTGACCTGCCGGAGACACCAAAAAGGTCCCGGGCGATGAGCTTACGCTCTGCCGCCCGGGACCTTTTCTTAGCTTAGTTCCGGAGCCGTTGCGTCCGGTTCAGCGAATCCCGGCTCAGTGAATGAGCTCCTGGGTCATGCCGAAGGGCACCTGGTCAGAAAGCGCCGCGGTGTAGTGGCCCGGCTTGAGCCGGGTGAGCAGGATGCCGTGCGTGCCTGTGAGCATGGCGAGCTGCTGCAGTCCCCGCACAGCGTCGTTGAGCCGTTCATCCAGCACCTGGCGGCTGTCGACTCGGATCTCAATGCAATCGGTAACTGTAGTCATAACGTGTCTTTCGTGGAGTTCATCTCATCGGCCCCCAATGGACTAAGGAACAATAATGTCATGTATGTAGGGCCGTCAAAAAATCCTGCCAGGCGTCCTGACGGGGCCAAAATCCTGTGCGGGCGCAGTGCAGGCCCTTGACCTGCGGTTACTGTTCCCGGACGTCCCCGCGGGGCTTCCATCCGGCTCCAGGGCGAGGCAACAGCAGAACCGCGGTAATCTTCAGCGGGAACGTCAACACGGTACAGAGGCGGATAGGGAAAATGGATCGAACAGCTAAGTCGGCCGGCTGGTGGCGGGTCTTCCATGACAAGTTCGTGGTGGAAGAACGATTCGTGAGTGAGCCGGCCCGGAAGAACCTCTACCGCACCGCCGTCGCCCTCATGATCCTGGGTGCCGTGCTGTCCGTCCTGATCCTGGCGGACGTCCTCTACGAGGGCGGGCTCTCGACTATTGACGAACCGGTGCGGTCCTGGCTCCTCGGCCTGCGGTCCGAGCCACTCACGACCGTGATGATCGTCCTCGCCGTCGTCTTCGGGCCCGTCGCCCTGCCGATCATTGTCCTGGTGGTCACCGTCGCCTGGGGGCTCCTGGCCAAGCACGCCTGGCGGCCGATCCTGCTGGCCGCCGCCATGCTGTGCGGCGTCGGGCTCGCCCAGGTCATCGGCCGTTCGGTGGACCGCCAACGCCCTCCGGTGGACCTCATGCTCTTCGGGGCGGACCACACCTTCTCCTTTCCCTCAGGGCACGTCCTGGGAGCCTGCGATTTCCTCCTCATCACGACGTTTCTCATCTTCTCGCGCCGCAGTAACCCCAAGGCGGCCGTCCTTGGCTTCGTTCTGGCGGGCGTCGGGGTGTTCTTCGCCGCGGTCAGCAGGCTCTACCTCGGCTATCACTGGGTGACCGACGCCATGGCTTCGGTCTCCATCTCCTTGGTGATCCTGGGAGCCGTGATGGCGGTGGACACCTGGCGGACCGCCCGCACCCCCGGAGAAGGGGTCACCGGGACACTCTCGCAGGCCGCGAGTAGCCAGGACTGAGCCAACGGGGGCGCGGCCTGGAACGGCGCGGGCGATAAGTACCGCGGCGTCGGTATCAGCCCACCCGGGGCCGCTTCAGTTGGGCCAGCAGGCGGGCGTTGGCTGCCTCCAGTTCCAGCACCTTGGCCACACCGGCCAGGTTCAGTCCTTCGTCCAGCAGTTCGCTGATGCGCCGTAATACCGCCAGGTCCGCTTCGCTGTACTGACGCGTGCCCCCGGCCGTGCGGACGGGGGTGAGCAGGCCCCGCCGCTCGTAGAGCCGGATGTTCTGCTGCCCCGTCCCCACCAGTTGTGCCACGACGGAGATGGCGTAAAGACCGATATCTGCTTCACGTTTTGCCACGCTTCTCCTTCAGGACTCTGCCAATTTTCTCTTGCAACAGTTTGGCACCGGTGCTATACAAAATCTATATCCAACTCCACAAATAATTATTGTGGTGCGGTATAGAAACCGACTAGGACTCGCGGAGAAGGAGTGGGAAAATGATGTTGATGCGTACGGACCAGTTCCGTGAACTGGACAGGTTGACCCAGCAGGCCCTGGGAACGGCCGCACGGCCGGCCGCCATGCCCATGGACGCATGGCAGGAAGGAGACGAGTTCGTCGTCGCCTTCGATCTCCCCGGAGTCGACCCGGACTCGGTGGATATTGATGTTGAGCGAAATGTACTGACAGTGCGGGCTGAACGGCGCGATCCGGCCCCGCCCAATGTTGAGCTGATTGCCGCCGAGCGCTCGCGCGGGGTCTTCAGCCGTCAGCTGATCCTAGGTGACACCTTGGACCCGGAAAACATCAAGGCCCTATACGCCGACGGCGTCCTGACCCTCCGGATTCCCGTGGCGGCCCAGGCCAAGCCGCGCAAGATCCAGGTCACGCGCGCCGAGGGACAGGCACAGCGACAGGTCGCGGGACAGGCGGCCGGACAGGCACAGCCACAGGTCGCGGGACAGGCAGCCGGACAGGCGGCGCAGACCCAGCAGTAGGTGTAGGAACGGCGAGATGTTCTGGTTCCGTTCGGGCCAGGGCCAGGGCCCGGGGCGGTTGCCGACAGCGGGCGGCGCCGCCCCTGCCCCTCGCCGGCAGTCGCGTACTGTACCGCTGGCTGCGCCGGGTCTCGCTGACTCCGACTTTCCCAAGAGAATGACAGCAAGAGAAGGAGACCCCCCATGAGCACATGGCGCCGTTACGATTCCCACCTGATGCCCGTATTCCACGAGCGGCTCGAGGAACGGTGGGGCGAGGGTGCAGCACCTTTCCTTGACCCGGAAGCGCACGAAGCTCCGCTCCCCCGGGCCCAGTGGATCAACATCGACACCGGGGCGGCGCTGGCAGTGGTCCCCATCTGGACGCCGGATGACAGCCAGCACCGCTCCTTCGGCGTGTTCTACCTGCCGCCGGCCGGAGATATCTGGGTGCTGCGGCCCGGCTTCACGGAGTACCTGGAGCCCTCGGTGGATGAGGCCGAGCAGCTCGTGGCGCTGCGGAACGATGCCTTCAAGAAGGCCGTGTCCTTTGCCAAGGAATTCCTCTTCGGGCCCGAAACCTCGGTGTTCTGAACCGGGCCCCCTTCACGGTGCAGCTGCGCCCCGTCGTGCGCAGGTGCCGGCGTCAGCCTAAAATCAGTCAACCAGCTGCGCAACTACCGAGGGGATTCCGCTCATGAGTTCTTCCGCCAAAGATCTGGCCGCCTTGATTCCACCCCGCTTCACCCTTGGCGTGGCGACGTCCGCCTTCCAAATCGAAGGGGCGCTGGATGAGGACGGGCGAGGCCCCTCCGGATGGGACGTCTTCGCCGCCAAGCCGGGTGCGATCGTGGAAGACCACAGCCCCGCCGTCGCCTGTGACCACTACCACCGGATGCCGGAAGACGTGGCGCTGATGAAGGACCTCGGGATCGATTCCTACCGCTTCTCGCTGTCCTGGTCCCGCATCCAGCCCGGCGGCAGCGGCCCGGTCAACCCCGCCGGTTTGGACTTCTATGACCGGCTGATCGACCTGTTGCTGGCCAACGGGATTTCTCCTATGGTCACGCTGTACCACTGGGACACCCCCCTGCCACTCGATGAGGCCGGCGGCTGGATGGACCGGGACACGGCCTACCGGCTAGGGGAATATGCCGCCATCGCCGCAGCCGCCTACGGGGATCGGGTGGCCCGCTGGGTGACGGTGAACGAGCCGGCCACCGTCACCACGAACGGTTATGCCCTGGGCCTCCATGCCCCGGGTGAAAACCTCTTGCTCAAGGCCCTGCCGAGCGTCCACCACCAGCTGCTGGGCCACGGGTTGGCGCTGCAGGCGCTGCGGGCGGCGAACGTGCCGGGTGAAATCGGCATCACCAACGTCTACTCGCCGATGGTGCCGGCCTCGGGCAACCCACTGGACAAAGTGAGCTCGGGGCTGATGGATGTGTTCCAGAACCGCCTGTTTGCTGATCCCGTGCTGCTCGGAAAGTACCCCGACGCCATCCGGGCCGCCACGTTCTTCTCCTCGTTCAGCCCCTCCGCCGAAGACCTGGCACTGATTTCGCAGCCGTTGGACTTCTACGGCCTCAATTACTACATGCCGACGCGGGTCGGTACCGGTCCCGGAAACGGGGCGGTCCCGGCAGGCATGGCCGAGGCCATGGGGAACGACCTCAGCGGCGCAACCCCTGGTGCACCGTTTCATATCGCACCCTTTCCCGAGGCCGAAACCACCGCCTACGGCTGGCCGATCAAACCGGAGTACATGTCCGTTGCCCTGGCGGAAATGGCAGAACGGTACCCGGAGCTTCCGCCGGTTTACATCACCGAGGGCGGGGCGAGTTTCT
>JAODMV010000045.1 GCA_025464875.1 Arthrobacter sp.
GCCGGGCCTTCGCCGAGGACGTCGTCTTCCTGCACCACGTCGGCATCCACCCGGTCGTGGTGCACGGCGGCGGCCCGCAGATCAACGCCATGCTCAGCCGGCTCGGCATCGAATCCGAATTCAAGGGGGGGCTGCGCGTCACCACGCCCGAGGCCATGGACGTGGTGCGCATGGTCCTGACAGGCCAGGTCGGACGCGAACTCGTCGGCCTGATCAACTCCCACGGCCCCTACGCCGTGGGCCTGTCCGGCGAGGACGGCGGCCTGCTCCGCGCCGTCCGCACCGGCACCGTGGTGGACGGTGAGGAGGTGGACCTGGGCCTGGTGGGCGAGGTCATCGGCGTGAACCCGGAGGGCATCGTGGACATCCTCGCCGCCGGGCGGATCCCCGTCATCTCCACGGTCGCCCCCGAAGTTGCCGACGCAAACGGCGCCGCGGGCAGCCAACGGGCCCAGACCACCGGCCAGGTCCTCAACGTCAATGCGGACACCGCGGCCGCGGCCCTCGCCGAGGCGCTGGGCGCCTCGAAGCTGGTGATCCTGACCGACGTCGAGGGGCTCTACGCCAACTGGCCGGACCGCTCCTCGCTGATCTCCTCGCTGACCGCCTCGGAGCTGCGCAAACTGCTGCCCAGCCTGGAGTCGGGCATGATCCCCAAGATGGAAGCCTGCCTCAAGGCCGTGGACGGCGGAGTGGAACGGGCGCACATCGTCGACGGCCGGCTGCCGCACTCGATGCTGCTGGAGACCTTCACGACGGCGGGCATCGGCACGCAGGTCGTCCCGGATGAGGAAGTAAAGGCATGAACCAGATGGAAAAAAACACCACCGCAAACCAGCCCCCGGCAGCCGAGCAGTCCCCGGTGGCGGAGCTGGCCGGGGCCCGCGGCCACGCCAGCGGTGCGGACTGGCTGGACCGGTACTCGTCTTCGCTGATGGGCGTCTTCGGCACCCCGCAGCGCGTCCTCGTCCGAGGCTCCGGCTGCCTCGTGTGGGACGCCGACGGCAAGGAATACCTTGACCTGCTCGGCGGCATCGCCGTCAACGCCCTCGGCCACGCCCACCCGTTCGTCACCTCCGTGATTTCCAGCCAGCTGGCCACCCTGGGGCACGTCTCCAACTTCTTCACGAGCCCCACGCAGATCGCCCTCGCCGAGAAACTGCTCGAGCTGAGCAAGGCCCCCGCCGGGTCCAAGGTCTTCTTCGCCAACTCCGGGACCGAGGCCATCGAGGCCGCGTTCAAGCTGGCGCGCCGCAACACGAGTCCTGGCGATGCCGGTACAGCCGGAAACGGCACGCCCCGGACCAAGATCATCGCGCTGGAAGGGGCCTTCCACGGCCGCACCATGGGCGCCCTCGCGCTCACCGCCAAAGAGGCGTACCGGACGCCGTTCGAGCCCCTCCCGGCCGGCGTCGTACACCTTCCCTTCGGTGACATCGACGCGCTCCGCGCCGCGGTGGACGACACCGTTGCCGCCGTCTTCCTCGAGCCGATCCAGGGCGAGGCCGGCGTCCGGCCGCTGCCCGCCGGCTACCTGCAGGCCGCCCGCGAGGCCACGAGCCAGGCCGGCGCCCTGCTGATCCTCGACGAGGTCCAGACCGGCATCGGCCGGACGGGCAAATGGCTCGCCAGCGAGGACGCCGGCATCACGCCCGACGCCGTGACCCTCGCCAAGGGCCTGGGCGGCGGCTTCCCGATCGGGGCCCTCGTGACCTTCGGCCCGGAGACGTCCTCGCTGCTGGCCGCCGGCCAGCACGGCAGTACGTTCGGCGGCAACCCGGTCGCCACCGCGGCCGCCCTGGCCACCCTGCACGTGCTCGAAAGCCAGCACCTTCTGGACCACGTCCGGGAGGTGGGGGAGCGGCTGCGCGCCGGCCTAGCCACGATCGAGGGCGTCACCGAGGTGCGCGGTGAAGGGCTGCTGATCGGCTTCGACCTGGACGCCGACGTCGCCCCCGCCGTCGTGACCGCCGGCCTCGAGGCGGGCTTCATCGTCAACAGCCCCGGCCCGCACACCATCCGCCTCGCGCCGCCGCTGATCCTCAGCACCGAACAGGCCGACCGTTTCCTCGCAGCACTGCCCGCCCTCCTCCAGACCGCAAAGGATGCACTGTGACTCCGACTGAGACTTCCGCGACTATCGCTCCGACGACGGGGACCCGCCACTTCCTCAAGGACACCGACCTCAGCCCGGCCGAGCAGGCCGAGGTCCTCGGCCTGGCCGCCCGGATGAAGGCCGCGCCGTACAGCGTGCAGCCCTTCGCCGCGGAAGGAAGCGGCCGCAAGACGGTGGCCGTCATCTTCGACAAGACCTCCACCCGGACCCGCGTCTCCTTTGCCACCGGCGTGGCCGACCTGGGCGGAAATGCGCTCGTCATCAATCCCGGCGAGGCGCAGATCGGCCACAAGGAATCCGTGGAGGACACCGCCAAGGTGCTCGAGCGCATGGTCTCCACCATCGTGTGGCGGACCGGCGCGCACTCCGGGCTCGTCGCCATGGCCGCGAACTCGCGCGTTCCGGTGATCAACGCCCTGTGCGACGACTACCACCCCTGCCAGCTCCTCGCCGACCTGCTGACCATCAAGGAACACAAGGGCTCCCTGCAGGGACTGACCATGAGCTATCTCGGCGATTCCGCCAACAACATGGCCAACTCCTATCTGCTGGCCGGTGTCACCGCGGGCATGCATGTCCGCATCGCCGGACCGGTTGGCTACCTGCCGTCGGCGGCGGTCATCGCCGAGGCCGAAGAGCGTGCCGCGGAGACGGGCGGCTCGGTGCTCGTCACCGTGGATGCTGCCGAAGCGCTCCTGGGCGCCGACGTCGTCGCCACCGACACGTGGGTGTCGATGGGGCAGGAGGAGGAGAAGGCGGCCCGGCTCAGCCTCTTCCGCGACTACGCCGTCGACGAAGCGGCGATGAAGCTCGCGGCGCCGGACGCCGTCGTGCTCCATTGCCTCCCGGCGTACCGGGGCTACGAGATCGCGGCGGAGGTCATCGACGGCCCGCAGTCGCTCGTCTGGGACGAGGCGGAAAACCGGCTCCATGCCCAGAAGGCCCTCATGGCGTGGCTCATGCACCGCTCGGGCCTGGCGGTCGTCGACGGCCTGCCGCCGCTGTCCGGGCCCGCCTAATGTCCGCCCAGCCCGCCTCCCCGGGGGCCAGCCCGGCCACCAAGACCGCACGGCAGGCGCGGATCACCGCGATCCTGACCGGTGAGTCTGTCCGCTCGCAGGCGGAACTGGCGGCGCTGCTCGCGGACGACGGCGTGCAGGTCACCCAGGCGACGCTCTCCCGGGACCTGGTGGAACTGGGCGCGGTGCGGGTCCGCAGCAAGGACGGCGTGCTCGTGTACGCCGTGCCGGGGGAGGGCGGGGAGCGCGCGGCCAGGAGCGGCGTCACCCAGGAAATCCTGGACGCGCGGCTGGCGCGGCTGTGCGGGGAACTGCTGGTCACCGCCGAAGCCTCGGCCAACATTGCCGTGCTTCGCACCCCGCCCGGGGCGGCCAACTTCCTGGCCCTTGCGATCGACCACTCGGTGATGCCCTCGGTCCTGGGCACCATCGCCGGGGACGACACCGTGCTGCTGGTCGCCCGCGACCCGCTCGGCGGCGCCGCCCTCGCGGCCCGCTTCCTCCAGCTTGCCGAGGAAG
Source organism: Arthrobacter sp. (assembly GCA_025464875.1). Lineage (GTDB taxonomy): Bacteria > Actinomycetota > Actinomycetes > Actinomycetales > Micrococcaceae > Arthrobacter. The sequence continues at coordinate 3,655 of JAODMV010000045.1, forward strand.
CCGGCACCAGCCAATAGGCCCCTGGGAGCTCGCATAACATTTAGTAGCAGTGAATAGTCATGCAGTAGACTGGGAAATCAAAGCGGTGCTTCACCTAGCATCACCGAACAATTAAGGAGCATTTTCCGTGACTGAGCGTATTGTTCTGGCCTACTCCGGTGGCCTGGATACTTCCGTAGCCATTGGCTGGATCGGTGAAGCCACCGGCGCCGAGGTCATCGCCGTGGCGGTCGACGTCGGACAGGGCGGCGAGTCCCTGGAGACCATCCGCCAGCGCGCCCTGGGCTGCGGCGCCGTCGAAGCCTACGTGGCCGACGCCCGCGACGAGTTCGCCAACGAGTACTGCGTCCCGACGCTGCAGGCCAACGCCCTCTACCAGGGCCACTACCCCCTCGTCTCGGCCATTTCCCGCCCGGTGATCGTCAAGCACCTGGTCAAGGCCGCCCGTGAGTTCGGCGCCACCACCGTGGCACACGGCTGCACCGGCAAGGGCAACGACCAGGTCCGCTTCGAGGTCGGCATCCAGACCCTCGGCCCGGACCTGAAGTGCATCGCCCCCGTCCGCGACCTCGCCCTGACCCGCGACAAGGCCATCGCCTTCGCCGAGGAAAAGGGACTGCCGATCGAGACCACCAAGAAGAACCCGTACTCGATCGACCAGAACGTCTGGGGCCGCGCCGTCGAGACCGGCTACCTCGAGGACATCTGGAACGCCCCCACCAAGGACATCTACGACTACACCGCCACCCCGGAGTTCCCCCCGGCACCGGATGAAGTCATCATCTCCTTCGAAGCCGGCGTGCCGGTCGCGA
>JAODMV010000046.1 GCA_025464875.1 Arthrobacter sp.
GCCCGCCTGAGCCGTGCGTGCCCGGGCCACACCCCCGGACGGCCGGCCGCGGGGGTGTGGCCGCCCGCACAGCGCGAGCGCGGGCCCCGCGCTAGACTGATGACGTTATGAATCGCACAATATTCAAGTCCAAGATCCACCGCGCCACGGTCACGCACGCGGACCTCCACTATGTCGGTTCCGTCACCGTGGACCTGGATCTGCTGGAGGCGGCCGATATCCTCCCGGGCGAACTGGTGTCGATCGTCGACGTCACCAACGGCGCCCGCCTGGAGACCTACACCATTGCGGGCGAGCGCGGTTCCGGCGTCATCGGAATCAACGGAGCCGCGGCGCATCTGGTGCAGGAAAATGACATCGTCATCCTGATCACGTACGCCCTGATGACCACGGAAGAGGCGAAGGCCTACACGCCCAAGGTGGTCCACGTGGACAAGGACAACAAGATCGTCCAGATTGGCGAGGATCCCGCGGAGGGGATCACCCCCGGGCTCGTGCGTCCCCCGCATGCGCTGGACAACGCCACCTTCAACTGAGACTCAACCGGACAACCGCTCGTAACAGGGCCGTCAACCGAAAAAAGCTGATTACTCTGGGAGGGTGACCCCCCTTCCTCACCCGCCAGAGCTGGCCCGGACAACGGCGTGCTAGGCGTCCTATCCGGCTTTTTCGTTGTCTGGTGCATCATTCTGGTCGGTATGTTCGTCGGCCGCAGGGAGATTCTGGGCGACCACGCCCGCTCCGTGCTCAGCGCCCTGGCCTTTTTCGTCGCGAGCCCCGCACTGCTGTTCGAAACGCTCAGCGAGGCCAAGCTCCAGGACGTCTTTGCGGCACCGCTGCTGGTGGCCGCCGTGAGTGCCTTGGCGACGGCGGCGCTGTTCTTCGGGATCGTCCGGTTCCTGCTGAAACGCTCCCTGCCCGAATCCCTGATGTCCTCCATGGGCGCGTCCCTGGCCAACTCGGCCAACTTGGGCATCCCCATCGCCGTGTTTGTCCTGGGCGATGCCAGCTATGTGGCACCGCTGCTGATCTTTCAGCTGGCCTTCTTTACGCCCCTGTTCCTGATGACGCTGGACGCGGCCACCAGCACGCACCGGACCACGCCGCTGGGGTTCGTGCTCATGATCCTGCGGAATCCGATAATCGTCGGATCGGCCCTGGGCCTGGTGGTGGCCGGGACCGGCTGGCAGGTGCCCGAGCTCGTTCTGCAGCCCATCCATCTGATCGGCGGCGCCGCGATCCCGGCCATGCTGCTGGCCTTCGGCATGAGCCTCAATGGGTCCCGGCCCCTGCAGGCTGCAGCCGGACGCCGGCTCGATACCCTGCTGGCCGGTGGATTCAAGCTCGTCGTCCACCCGCTGCTGGCGTATCTCTTCGCCCGCTTCGCCCTGGCCATGGAGGGCCCGGCACTCTTCGCCGTCGTGGTGACCTCGTCCCTGCCCACCGCGCAAAACGTGTTTGTCGTCGCCAGCCGGTACCGGACGGGATTAACCGTAGCCAAGGACACGGTGCTGATCACGACGGTGGTCGCCGTGCCGGCCATGATCGGCGTGGCCCTGCTCCTCGCCTGAGCCGGCGCCGCTAAGCTGTGACTGGCCGAACGAGCCGCACACCACGCATGTATTGGGGAAGCATTTGCACAGAGCGCGCCGCCGACATCGATCCCGCACCGGAAAACGCGGATCCCTCGGCGCGGTCGACTGGATTGCGTGTGGCCTCGCCGGGATGTTCCTCGTGTCCGCCACCGCGTGCGCCGGCCCCGGAACATCCCCCGCCGCCTCCCGGACCGCGGTCGAGATCCCGGCAGCCGGTACCGCGCCGTCCCCCGCACCGTCCCCCACACCGTCAGGCACCGACGGTGCGCTGACGGACCCCGAGACCACCCCCGGCGCCGCCCTGGCCGGCGCCGACGCGCCCCGTCAGCAGCCCGCCTACGCCGCCAAAGCCCTGGACGTGCTGGCCACGCTCCCGGTCAAGGGCCGGGCAGCCAAGACCGGCTACTCGCGCGAACAGTTCGGCCAGGCCTGGGCCGACATCGACCGCAATGGCTGCGACACCCGCAACGACATGCTGCGCCGGGACCTCACCGCCCTCGGCCTCAAGCCGGGGACGCGGGACTGCGTGGTGCTCTCCGGTGTCCTGGATGATCCCTACACGGCCACCGTGATCAATTTCCGCCGCGGCAGCAGCACCAGCACCGCAGTGCAGATCGACCACGTCGTCGCGCTCAGCGATGCCTGGCAGAAGGGCGCTCAGCAGCTCAGCGCGGCCCAGCGGCTCTCCTTCGCCAACGATCCGCTGAACCTGCTGGCCGTGGACGGCCCCACCAACCTCAAGAAGAGCGACGGCGACGCCGCCACTTGGCTGCCGCCGCACAAGTCCTACCGCTGCACCTACGTCGCCCGCCAGATCTCGGTCAAGTCCAGCTACGGGCTCTGGGTCACGCAGGCCGAGCACGACGCCATGGCACGGGTCCTCGGCGATTGCCCGGACGCTCCGGCGCCAACGAGCCAGGAAGCCCCGCCTCCCCCGGTGCAGCCGCTTCCGGCCCAGCCGGCCGCCCCGGCGTCTGCCCCGGCGCCCGTCCCGGCGCAACTGGCTCCGGTGCCGGCGGCGGCGTACTACGCGAACTGTGCAGCGGTCCGGGCCGGAGGCGCCTCGCCCCTCCGCGTGGGCCAGCCGGGCTACAGCAGCAAGCTCGACCGTGACGGGGACGGCGTCGGCTGCGAGTAACCTGCCGCCGCGCGGCTGCCTTCCGGCGCCCGGGGATCCCGCGGCGCTCCGCATCGCGTCATTTACATAGTCCCGCGGCGGGGCTACATTAAGGGTCCCGGCCCTCGGCACCGGTGTGGGCCATGACGGGAACGTTCAGCATTCCAGCTTGAGGCTGTGCGATGCGTGCAGCCGGTAAGGACACGACGATGAGCCCTACTCCAAAGCAGCCGTTAACCGATGACAGCATCAAGGTGCGCCAGCTCAGCCACTACCAGTTCAGCTGGGTGGCCGGCGACCCGGGCAGCCGGGGCACCTGGACCCTGCAGCTCGTGCTGGACGAAGGAGCCTGGGAAGAAGTCCTAACGGTCGACGCGGATGACGCGGACAATCTGCAGGATCTTCTTTCGACCGCGGAGACCGTCTTCTACGACGTGAGCCGGCAGACCCTGATGTTCGGCACAACGCCGGTCGGCCATTCCTGATCGGGCCTGCCTTCCGGGCCCGCCCGGGAAGTCTCAGCTCTTCGGAAGCCCCTCCAGCAGCCGGGCGCAGCGGATGAAGCCCAGGTGCGAATAGGCCTGGGGATGGTTGCCCAGGTGTGTTTCCGTGCCGGGGTCGTACTCCTCCGGCAGCAGCCCCGTGGGCCCGAACAGGTTCACGAGCTGGTCGAACAGGTCCCAGGCCTCCTCGATCCGGCCCACCGCCACATACGCCTCGATCAGCCAGGTGGTGCAGATGTGGAACCCGCCCTCCAGGCCCGGCAGGCCGTCGTCGTACCGGTACCGGAAGACGGTGGGACCCACCCGCAGTTCCCGTTCCACTGCCGTGACAGTGTCCAGGAAGCGCTGGTCACTGACGTCCAGCAGGCCGGAGAGCCCGATGTGGAGGACTGCGGCGTCGAGGTCCGGGCTGCCGTACGCCACCGTGAAGGAGGAGGCGGCCTCGTTCCAGCCCTCGCGCAGGACTTTCTCGCGGATCGCGGCCGCCGTCGGCTCCCAGCCGGGCAGCGGCGGCCGGCCGTGGCGGGCGGCCGTGCGCAGGGCCCGGTCCAGTGCCACCCAGCACATCACCTTGGTGTGGACATGGTGCCGGGGTGCCCGGCGGGCCTCCCAGATTCCGTGGTCCGGCTCATCCCAGCGGGCGAGGACTGCCGAGGCCATCTGGACCATCAGTTCCCAGTGGGACTCGGGAAGGGCGTTCCGCCGGGCGCCCAGGGCGTCAATCAGTTCAGCAATGGGACCGAAGACATCCAACTGCACCTGGTGGTCGGCGGCGTTGCCGATCCGGACCGGGCGCGATCCCGCGTACCCCGGCAGGCTTTCAATGATGGCCTCGGTGGACAGCGGCGCCCCGGTCACCGAGTACAGCGGATGGAGCCATTCCGGCCCCGGCGCGTGGGCCAGGATCCTGCCGAGCCAGGCCAGGAAGCCTTCAGCCTCCGTGGCGGAGCCGAGGTCCAGCAGCGCGTTGACCGTCATGGCCCCGTCGCGCAGCCAGCAGTAGCGGTAGTCCCAGTTCCGGGTCCCGCCGATTCCTTCCGGCAGCGAGGTGGTGGGCGCGGCCAGCACCGCACCGGTGGGCTCGTGGACCAGGGCACGTAGCACCAGCGCAGAACGGCGGACCAGGGACGGCTTCACGCCGGGCAGCGACAGTCCTTGGACCCAGCGGAGCGAATGATGTGCCACGGCGGCCCGCCGGCCGGTTTCGTCGTCGGGTGCCGTTATCCGGGGTTCCGTGTCGCCACAGCGCATGTTCAGTATGACGGGGCCCTGCCGCAAGTCGACCTCCGCCTCAGCGGTGGCGTGGCGGCCGTCGGAGGTGACGGAGAAGCGGACGCCCGGCGCCAGCATCATGATGGGATCCGCCGTCCCCACCACATGCAGTTCCTCGCCGCGCACTTCCATGCTGAAGGGCGCATTGGCGTAGTCCGGCCGGGGCGCAAACACGATCTTTGCCGCGCCGGTGCCAGAGAGCACCCGGACCAGGCTGGTGACCCCTGCCGGGGCCGGTTCCAGGTAGTCGGTGACGGTGACGTCCGCCCAGCGGGTTTCCACGATCATGGTGCTGTCCACGTAGCGCTGCCCCAGGACCTGGGAATCCTTCAACGGTTCCACCGAAAAATGCCCGGCCGTGTCACCGCCGAGGAGGTGGGCGAAGAGTGAGCCGGACTCCGGCAATGGGTGGCTCATCCAGCAGATCTTGGCATCCGGCGTGATCAGTGCCGTGGAGGAGCCGTTACCAATCATGGAATGCCGTTCAAGGCCCACGGCGTCTTCGCCAAACAGCCACGCCCGCCGCAGTTCAAAGAGGACGGCCAGGACGCGGGCGAAGGACTCCGGGTCCCTGAGCCGGTGGGCGGCGGCCGTCGGGCCCTCCCCCACCCGCAGGCCCAGGTCCGGTCCGCGGAGCGTGGCCAGGGCAAGTTCGTCGCTGAACGCGTCCCCCGCATAGAGCGCTGCGCTCACGCCGAGCATGGAGCGCAGATGCTCCATGGCGGCGGCCTTGCACGGTTCGACGACGGACAGGTCCAGGACCGAGCCGTCTACGATGAAGAACATGCCGTGTGCCCGGGCGATCTGCTCCGCCTGCTGCGTCGCCTTGGCTATGACACCCGGCGGGGCACCCTTGGTGTGGACGGCCACCGCGACAGGTTTCCGCTCGATGCTGATGCCCCGATACGCCCCCACGGTTTCAGCGAGCGCCTGGCTGGCCTGCTGGAGCACGGATTCGGTGGCCAGGGACAGGCCGTGGGCGTATCCCATGTCGAACTCGGCGCCGTGCGAGCCAACGAGATACACCTCGGCGGGGAGGCGGGAGACGGCGGCCAAATCGCGCAGGGACCTCCCGGAGACGACGGCCGCATGGGTGTTGGGCAGGGCCGCGAGGGCGCGCAGGGCAATGGCGGCGCTGGCCAGCGGCAGGGTCTCGGTGGAGGTGCCTTCCGCGGCGCACAGGGTCCCGCCGTAATTGCAGGCCACCAGGAGCCCCGGCGTCCGGGCCAGGACCTTGAGCTCGGCCAGCAGCTGGGGCGTCAGGCCGTCGTCGGCGGCGTCGCTCTGCACAAAGGCGCGAAGCAGACCCAGCGGCAGGGATTTAGTCAGGAGGGCGGAATCCGCCAGGGATCGGTTGAGTCGAGTGCGCATGGGCAGGATCCTTCAGATAGTCCCAGTGCCTGCATGAGAATCGTCCCTAGAGGACGCCTATAAGTATGGTTCCTGCACGTTTCGGCCAAGTATCCCCGCCATTGCAGCCGGGTAACTTCCGTATGGTGCCGGCGTCAGCAGTTGGGCGGTTTGTACTCCAGGGCCCCTGCATCAGCTGCGCTGCTTCCCCTGCAGTCCCCGTTTTGGGGCACCGGACGCCCAGCCGGGTCGCCGGAGAAGGGGCTGTCGCCTGCCCGATCGATTGCGGGGCTCGAACTCAACAGGCGGAGATCCGTCGGCGCGTTCACGAAGGCGGCCGGCTCGGTCGTCGAGGTACCGTCAGGGGCAAAATTGCTTGGACCGTTGAGGACATTTTGTTCTTCGGTCCAGCCGGAGCCGTCCATCCAGATCGCGTTGCGAACCGCTACCAGGATGTTTGCCCTGATGACCGAGGAACTCGGGCAGGAGGCATGGCAGACCACGGCCTGGGAGTCGCGTCCGTTGAGCCAGACGGTGTTGTGTTCAAAGACGGTGCCGTTGGTCGGGCCAAAGGAAGACTTTGGGCCGCGTACGATCAGGCCCATGGCCTGGGAGCAGTTGGCGCCGCAGCCCGAGCGGATCATGTTGTAGCTGAAGGTGTTGCCGTCAGCGGTTCCGTCGGAGCGGCCGATCTCGGAAAAGACGTTGTTATCGATGGCGACGTTGTTGTGGATTCTGTTGCGGTTGCCGTTGTAAATCTCGATGGCGGCGCCGTCGTGGCTGAAATCGTGGGACGTGGCGGTAGAGCCGGTGATGGTGTTGCCGGAAAATTTGTTGTCGTTGCCGTTGATGAGCACGCCGAATGCGCCCGAATCGTCAGTGCAGTCGACGGCGTCGGGGGTTCCGCAGCTTGTCCCCGGCGTATTGACGTTCATGATGTTGTTGTCGGTCAAGGTGTTATTCGTGTAGTTGCCGAAATCCGAGTCCTTGCCCACCTGGATGCCTGCCGCGTTGTATGCCGCTGTGGAGTTTTGAACGATGCCGTTGTCACCGTAGACGCTGAACCCCGCGTAGCCACACGCCTCGGTGCGCAATCCGTCCACCGTGACGAAGTTGCCGTTTATTCTGACGCAGTTTCCGGACTGCCCCGCGAGGATTGTCGGGGGGCTCCCGCTGCCATAACTGTTCAGGGTGATGGCCGCTCGGGCCGTTCCGCTTTGATTGACCACCACGCCGCCGGTCCAGCTGTCCCCCCGGCGGAGGCTGACGGAATCCCCGGGTTCCAGAATGGTGCCGTTGATCCTGGCGAGCGACTTCCACGGCGAGTCGGCCGAAGTCCCGAGGTTGCTGTCGCTGCCGGCATCACTGAGGTAGTAGGCGGTTCCGGCGGCCGTTGACGACGACGACCCTTGGAGCAGTCCGCCCAAGAGCAACAGGGTAATCAGCGTCCCGGCAGTTGTGGACTTGATCTTCATCGGTGCACCTGGATTGTTGGCATGTATCCGGCGGGCGGGTGCTGCCACCTGCCGGCGGACCAAGTCGACACCCTTGAGGCCTTAACGGTAGGGGCGTGCCCCGGTGAAGTCAACGGCGAGGCCGGGGCCGCCCGGCCCACACCGACGCGGCCAGGAAGTCCCCTTCGACGTTCCTAACCGGGTGGCCGCGTCGGCAATTCCGTGGGCTGCTTCACATCCTCCCTGATCACTGCGATTCTGGCACTGCGCTCCTCCCGCGCCGGAGTCGCAGCCACCCGACCCCAGCCCCAGCAAAGGACAAATGTGGACCGCAACAACACCGCAGCCATGGACTACATCACCGCGCGCTTGGGCTCCCCGGGCTCGCCGGCACTGGCGTTCGGCGGGGACTACAACCCGGAGCAGTGGCCTGAGGAGACCTGGGCCGAGGACGTCCGGCTGATGCGCGAAGCCGGGGTCAATCTCGTCAGCGTCGGGATCTTCAGCTGGTCGCTGCTGGAACCGTCCGAGGGAGTGTACGAGTTCGGCTGGCTGGACCGGGTGCTGGAGCTGCTGCACGCCAACGGCGTCCGCGTGGATCTGGCCAACGCCACCGCGTCGCCGCCGCCGCCATGGTTCAGCCACAAGTACCCGCAGTCCCTTCCGGTGACGGCCGACGGCGTGCGGCACAGTTACGGTTCCCGCCAGGCCTTCGCCGCTTCGAGCCCGGAGTACCGGCGGGCTGCGGCGGCCTTGACGGAGCGGATCGCCGGCAGGTACCGGGGGCACCCGGCCGTGGTGATGTGGCACGTCCACAACGAGTACGGCTGCCACAACCAGCCTGACTACTCAGACGGCGCGGCCGCCGGCTTCCGGTCCTGGCTGGAGCGCCGCTACGGCAGCCTCGACGCCCTGAACGCCGCCTGGGGCACCGCGTTCTGGTCTCAGCGGTACTCCGCCTGGCAGGAGATCCTGCCGCCGCGGACGTCGGGGACCTGGCTCAACCCGACCCAGCAGCTGGATTTCGCCCGCTACTCCTCCGACGAGCTGCTGGAGTGCTACAAGGCCGAGGCCGCGATCATCCGGTCCCATTCCCCGCATCCGGTCACCACCAACTTCATGGGCTTCAACATGGGCCTGCACCAGCCGGTGGACTACTGGCGGTGGGCAGAACACGTGGACGTGGTCGCCAACGACCATTACCTCGCCGCGGACGACCCGCGAAACTTCCAGGAGCTCGCCGCCACCGCCGACCTCACCCGCGGCTGGGCCAAGGGCAGACCATGGCTGCTCATGGAACACTCCACCTCCGCCGTCAACTGGCAGCCGCGCAACATCGCCAAGGCGCCCGGGGAAATGCTCCGCAACACCCTCCAGCATGTGGCCCGGGGGGCGGATGGCGCGCTCTTCTTCCAGTGGAGGGCCTCCCGGGCCGGGGCGGAGAAGTTCCATTCCGGGATGCTGCCCCATGCCGGGACGGACACGAAGGTGTGGCGGGAGGTTGTCCGGCTGGGACAGACGCTGCGGAGCCTGGCCGAAGTCGGCGGTTCGGAGGTCACCGGAGCGTCCGGCCGCGTCGACGTCGCCATCATCCATGACACGGATGCCCGCTGGGCGTCGGAACTGGATTCGCATCCGAGCGTGGATGCGTCCAGCATCGCGGAAACGCGGCGCTGGCACGATGCCTTCTACCGTGCCGGTGTGCCGACTGACTTTCGGGAAAGCACCGATGATCTCTCCGGTTACCGGCTCGTGGTGGCCCCCATGCAGTACTTGCTCAGCGATTGCGGGGCATCCAACCTGGACGGCTATGTGCAGGCCGGCGGCCGCCTCGTCCTTAGCTATCTCTCCGGCATCGTGGACGAAAATGACCATATCAGGCCCGGCAGCTACCCCGGCGCGTTCAGCCGGCTGCTAGGGGTGCAGATGGAAGAGTTCTTTCCGTTGCGTGCCGGGGAGTCCGTCCGGCTCAGCGCCTTCGGCACGGGCACGTGCTGGAGCGAACTCGGAACGGCGACCACGGCAGAAGTCCTCTCCGCTGTGGAGGAGGGACCCGTCGCCGGGTCCCCCGCGGTGACCCGCAACGACGCCGGAAACGGCCGGGCCTACTATGTCGCCACCACCCTGTCGGCGGACGGCCGGGCCGAACTGCTTTCCGTTCTGTGCGCCGAGGCGGACGTGTTGCCCCTTGTCCCGGATCTCCCGGCCGATGTGGAAGTCGTGCGGCGCAGCAAGGATGGTACGGACTGGACGTTCTGCATCAACCATGGAAGCACCAACGTCCGGCTGCCTCTTTCCGGTGTTGAAATTCTCCGCGGCGAGGACCTCGACGGCGACCTCAGCCTGGCAGCCGGCGGGGTCGCCGTCGTCCGTTCCCGGCATTGAACGCCAGCAAGCGAGTCAGGACGCGGGACGAAGTCCCAAGCCCCCGGGGTCTTGGGCCGCTACGCCCGCACGAGACCGGCGGCCAGGGCCAGGAGCTCCACGGAGTGCAGCCGCTCTTGGACGCCGGTGCTCTGGTGCGCAACGATCAGTTCATCGGCGTCGGCGTGCTTCGTGAACTCGTCCAGGTATTCGACCACGGTATCCGGCGTGCCAATGGCGGAGTACCTCATCATCTGGCCGACGTGCTGGCCCTGCGGCGAGTCGAGGATCATGTCCGCCTCGTCGTCACTGAACTCCCGGCCGTTGCCGAAGAACAGCGAGACGCGGGCACGCAGGGTGTCGCGGAACATCGCCTGCGCTTCGGCGGCGGAGTCCGCGGCGATCACGTTGACGCCGGCGATCACATAGGGGGCGTCGAGCTGCGCGGAGGGCTTGAACTCGCGGCGGTAGATGGCAACGGCGTCTTGCAGGGCGTTGGGGGCGAAGTGGGAGGCAAACGCGTACGGCAGGCCCAGCTGGGCCGCCAGCTTGGCCCCGAACAGCGAGGACCCGAGGATGTAGATCGGCACATTGGTACCCTTGCCGGGAGTTGCCTCCACGCCGGGGATGCGGGTGGGCCCGCTCAGGTAGCCCTGGAGTTCCAGCACGTCCTGCGGGAAGCTGTCGGCGGACATCGGGTCGCGGCGCAGGGCCCGCATGGTGTTCTGGTCGCTGCCGGGCGCGCGACCCACGCCCAGGTCGATCCGCCCCGGGTACAGCGTTGCGAGCGTTCCGAACTGCTCGGCAATCGTCAGCGGCGAGTGGTTGGGCAGCATGATGCCGCCAGCGCCCAGTCGGATGCTCTCGGTGCGGGCGCCAACGTGGGCGATCAGCACGCTGGTGGCGGAGGAGGCGATGGCGGACATGTTGTGGTGCTCGGCGTACCAAACGCGGCGATAGCCCAGTTTCTCGGCAAGCTGCGCCATGGCCACGCTTCCGGCGAAGCTTTCCGCCGCCGTCTGGCCCTTGCCGATGGTTGCCAGGTCAAGGATGGAAAGCGGAACAGTCACGGAAAAGCCGGCCTTTCGTAGCGGAGCGTTGTCAGGCGCCGCACCGGATCCCGGTGCAGGCACACTGATATGAACTACGGCGGGGCCCGCGTTATTTCTACACCGGCATTTCTGCGCGGTTCGCAGCCGGGCCGCCCCGACGGAATGCCCGCCAACCCTGCGGAGTTGCCGGCGTTATGAGCCTGCCAGCCCCCAAGCTCGGCGGTACGCTGGACGAGGAAGCCAAACGGCCGGGCGCCACTTCCCCGGCGCACTCGGAGCTTAAAGCGTCTCGTTAAACTGCACCCACTTCAACCCTTTCCAGCATCCGCCGGCCTCTTCCCGGCGCCCGAACAGGAGGAATACCGTGGCAAATATTCTGATGGTCGTCTCGGCGGCTGATTCCCTGACAATGCGAGATGGCAGCGAACACCCCACCGGCTATTGGGCCGAGGAACTGGTCGTCTCCCACCAGACCCTGACAGGAGCCGGCCACGCCGTGCAGCTCGCAACCCCCGGCGGCAGGAAGCCCACGGTGGACGCGGTGAGCCTCACCGCGGATGCGGCCGGCGGCCAGGAGCGCGCGGAAGGCTTCCGCACCTACATCGCTTCGCTCGACGCCGAACTGTCCGCGCCGCTGGTGCTGGCCGACGTCGATGCCTTCGCGTATGACGCGATAGTCCTGCCCGGCGGCCACGGCCCCATGGCGGACCTCTACCGGGATGCCGATCTCGGCACCCTCCTGGCCCAGGCGGACCGTGCCGGCAAGGTGATTGCACCGTTCTGCCATGGCCCTGCCGGGCTGCTCAGCGCCACCGCCGACGACGGCACGTTCGTCTACGCGGGGCGGCGGCTCACCGTCTTCTCGAATGAGGAGGAGCTCGGCGGCGGAACCGGGCCCAACACCCCGTGGTTCGTCGAGGATGCCCTCAAAGAAAAGGGCGCCGTCGTGGACAACGGCGCCGCCTGGAGCTCCCACGTGGTGCGCGACGGCAACCTCATCACCGGGCAGAACCCCCAGTCCAGCGAGGACGTGGCCAAGGAGGTCCTGAAGGCGCTCCCTGACTAGCGCTGGCTAGCCGGGTCCGGCCCAGCCGGGCCCGGCTAAGCTATCCGCATGGCCATCAAATCCACCGCAGCCAAAGTCGCCACCATCCAGAAGGGGTACGCCCTCGATGGCCCAGCGATCGAGCTGGGAGCCGCGATCGTGGACGGCGAACTCCGCAAGGATGCCCCCGTCCGGCTGCCGTTGGCCATGATGAACCGGCACGGCCTGGTGGCCGGCGCCACCGGCACGGGCAAGACCGTCACCCTGCACATGATGGCGGAGCAGCTTTCCACCGCCGGAGTGCCGGTGTTCCTGGCGGACCTCAAGGGCGACCTCTCCGGGCTCGCCACGGCAGCCACGGGGAGCGAGAAACTCCTCGCGCGCACGGCTGGCATCGGCCAGCCGTGGTCCGGAAAAACGTTCCCGGTGGAGTTCCTGGCTCTCGGCGGCGACGGCAACGGCGTCCCGGTCCGCGCCACCATCACGTCCTTCGGCCCCATCCTGCTGTCCCGGGTGATGGAGCTCAACGACACGCAGGAATCCAGCCTGCAGCTGGTCTTCCATTTCGCGGACAAGAACAACCTTGAACTGATCGACCTCAAAGACCTGCGGGCCGTCATCCAGTTCCTCATCTCAGACGAGGGCAAGGACGAACTCAAGGAGCTGGGCGGGCTCGCGAAATCCACCGCCGGGGTCATCCTCCGGGAACTGATCACTCTCGAGGCGCAGGGCCTGGAAAGGTTCTTCGGTGAACCCGAGTTCGATGCCGCCGAGCTGCTGCGCACCGCCCCGGACGGCCGCGGCGTCGTGAGCTGCCTGGAACTGCCCACGCTGCAGACCAAGCCCATGCTGTTTTCCACCTTCCTCATGTGGCTGCTCGCGGACCTCTTCGAGGACCTGCCGGAGGCTGGCGACCTGGACAAACCTAAGCTGGTGTTTTTCCTGGACGAGGCGCACCTGCTGTTCAACGGGGCCTCGAAAGCGTTTCTGGACGCCATCACCACCACCGTGCGGCTGATCCGGTCCAAGGGCGTGGGCATATTCTTCGTGACCCAGACCCCCAAGGATGTCCCGGCCGACGTGCTCGGGCAGCTGGCCAACCGGGTGCAGCACGCCCTCCGCGCCTACACCCCGGAGGACGCCAAGGCCCTCAAAGCGGCAGTGTCCACCTTCCCGATCAGCGACTACGACCTCGAGGAGACCCTCACCTCGGCCGGGATCGGCGAGGCCGTCGTCACGGTCCTGAACGAGAACGGCGCCCCGACTCCTGTGGCGCTGACCCGGCTCCGCGCCCCGGAGTCCGTCATGGGACCCAGCGCCGCGGCGCTGATCTCGAGCACCGTGGCCGGGTCCGCGCTGCTCCCCAAGTACGGCACGGCCGTGGACGGCGTCTCCGCCTACGAGAAGCTCACGGGCAAGGCCTCGGCTGGCGCCCTGCCGGATGGCGGGACCACCGTTCCCGATGGCGGCGGCACCGTCGACGCCGAGGCCCGGCGGATCGAGGAGGAAATCCTGGGCCGTCCCAGCAGCCGGCCGGCACCGCGACCCGAGCATCAGGCCCCGCACCCACCGCGGCGCCGGGCCCCGGAGCAGGCCGGAGGCGGCGGGGCCGGTGACTTGGCCGGGGCCCTGGGCGGTGCCCTCGGAAGCGGCCTCCAAAGCATGGCCCGTTCGCTCGGGACCCAGCTGGGCAGGGAACTGCTGCGCGGCGTCTTCGGCACGTCCTCCAAGCGCCGCCGCCGGTAGAAGTCCCGACCGCCGCCGCGGCGCACCGGGCGTTCGGAGCCCCGATCATCCGCCATCACCGACAGTGGCCACCCGCCGTAGGAGCTGCGCGGAGCAATGCCCCGTGTCACAAGGTGCAGCCCTGACACGTGCTTTCCGGAGGGGTGCAGGTAACCTAAGGTACGTGCAAACGAGTCAGGCGTTGGTCAGGATCGCGGCCGGTTGGCTGCTGGTCCTCATGCTTGCCGTGGCCGGAGCCATCGTGGCGGTCAACCTGGTGAACCACTCCATCGCGAGCCCACAGCAGCCGGTCCGCGAGTATCTTGCGGCTTTGCAGAAGGGCGAGGGCGGAAAAGCGCTCGGCCTGCTGCGCGCCTCCGTGCCGCGCAGCAACGCCGCGATGCTGGACGGGGCCGCGCTGCAGACGGCGTCCGCGCGGATCGCAGATGTGAAGTACGGCGAAGCCGAGGACCGCGGCGGGAACCAGGTCATGGTGCCGATTGACTACACCATCGACGGCAACCAGCTGCGGACCGAATTCCTTTTGGAGCGCTCCGGCACCGAGTGGTTGTTCTTCCACAAATGGTCCTTCGTCCCGGCCGCGCTTCCGGTGCTTGACGTCACCGTGGTCAATTCCAACGAAGCCCTACTCAACGGCGTGCCGGTGAACATGCCCAACGGCCGCAACTCCTTCGCGGTATTTTACCCGGGCGAGTACGACGCTTCCCTGAACGGTCAGTATTTCTCGGCCCCGACGACGCGGGCCACCCTCTCCGGCAGGGACGTCCCCACGGCGCCGCTGAACGTGCTGACGGAAGCCACGGACGCGTTGAATGACGCCGTCAGCGACAAGGTCAAGGAGTTCCTGGATTCCTGCGCGGATGCGGCGGACAAGCAGCAGCAGCTCCAGCCGGACTGCCCGTTCTACCACGCCACCAACAACCGCGTGATTGACGGGACCATCGACTGGGCCATCACCGAATATCCCCAGGTCAGCATTGAACCCTTCGACGGCCGCTGGGTTGTGGCACCGCTCGACGGCAAGGCGCGGATCAAGGCCCGGCAGGTGGACCTGTTCACCGGCGCCGTTCTGGACGTCGACACGGTCCACAATTTCAGTTTCACCACGCGCCTCGACATCGACGCGGATACCGTCAAGCTGACCCCGCAACTGAGCGACTGATCTTGCCGGCCTGACTGGCGGTGCCATGCCCGCTGGAGCGTCACACCCGGCAGGCCTCTGGTTCCCGACGCGCCGGCCGGCCCGTCAAACCGGGGAATCCTTCTCCGCCGGCGGCCAAGAATCTGCCCGCCGTGACGTCGCTCAGGGTGCTCTCATGCCGGCAAGGACGGCTAAGACCTCCGCGACCATCCTCGTCGGTTCGTGAACCACGTCGGCATAGTAATACCGCAGCACCACGTAGCCCAGGATCACCGAGCGGTTATTCCGCCGTTGGTCCTTTTTTACCTGCGCCCACTCACCGTGATGCCGGCCGTCCAGTTCCACGATGAGCCTGCCGTCCAGCAGGAGATCCACGTACCCGACGCCTCCGATATGCACCTGTGCCTCCACCCGGATCCCTGCCCGGCGGAAGTACGTCCGGGCGAGGCTCTCGAGCATGGATTCGGCTCCGCGGTCTACCCACTCGAGGACCTGGCGGGCAGGGCCGTTGCGCTTCCCGGGGAGTCGAGCCCGCAAGAAGTCCAGGGTCATTTCGCCCCTGCCGACGGCGCAGTCCACCATGACCAGCGATTCCCGGAAGGGCAGGCATCTGAGCGCGTGTAGGAGCACGTCGCCGAGGGCTGCGACCGGCCGGTAGGGATGCGGCTCCAGCAGCAACCCGCCGTGCCTGGTCTGCCCGTCGAACGCCTCGCCACGGCGGTGATGCACGTGGCTGGCCCCGGCGGGATGGACCGTCCAGAGCTGGTAGAAGGGCGCGGCGCTCAGGCAGGTGAGCAGCTGCCTCCTTTGCAGCAGCGCAACATACTCGGGTTCCGCCGTCGGGAGCGCATAGAGCCCCCGGCACGGCTGCAGGACACCGGCCCTCACCGTCCGGCGAAGCGCGGCGTCGTCGATCCCCAAGCGGGCCAACGCAGGCCGTCTGGCCGCTCGCCCGCAGATAGTCAAAGCCCTTCCAACATCCATGGGGCAATGGTTCCCCCGGCCACGCTGGCGCGGCACCGGCCGGCGACCGGATGTGGACAACCTCGCGTCACCCGCAGCAGCGTCTCGGCGCCGGGCACGCCGTGAAGCCGCGGTCTTGCCGGGCGTAACGGCCCCACCAACGCCAAAAGGCTGCTGTCCGTGACGGTTAGTCACGAACAACAGCCCCTCAGCAGTCACTACCGCCGGCTCAGTCCATTCCGCGCAGGTCCAGGACCAGCTCGGTGTCGCCGTCGTCCGTGAGCAGGACGGGGATGCCCCAGTCCTGCTGGTACAGGTGGCAGGCGGCGTGGTCAGGGATCTCGCCGTCCTCGGTTTCCGGCCCGTCGCACGCCGCGGCGCGCGCGGTAATGTGCAGCACGCCCTCGGGGACGTCGGAAGCGAGTTCCAGCGTCCGGAGCAGGCCCACGGAGGTTCCGCCGCCAGCCAGCAGCAGCTCCGGCGGAGTGGAAGAGATCTTCAGCTGGGTGGGATCGCCCCAGCGGTCATCCAGTTTCTGGCCGGTCGGCGCGGTGAAGCGGACGGTCAGCTCCAGCTGCCCGGGGGCGACAGGGCTCTTGGGCCGCTGCGTCTGGGCCGCGCCCTCGTCCACCTGCTGCGCCTCCTTCGGGATCGGCACGTAGACGAGCTGGTGCTTGTTCGCCTCGACCACCACCAGCAGCGGCTCCGAACCGGCGGCGTGAGTGTGGTCCACAATCACGTCAGAAGGCTCGGACAGTCCGCGCGCCAGGGTGGAGACGGTGCCGGAGGCGGGGTCGTAGCGGCGGACGGCACCGTTGTAGGTATCCGCGATCGCCACGGACCCGTCCGGCAGCACGGTGACGCCGAGAGGGTGCTGCAGGCGGGCTGCCGAGGCCTCGCCATCGCGGAAGCCGAAGTCGAACAGGCCCTTGCCCACGGCGGTCTCGACGGCGATGTTGCCGTCGTCGCCGATCACCAGCTTGCGCAGGGCCGAGGTTTCGGAGTCAGCCACCCAGATGTTGCCGTCAGCGTCCTCGGCGAGCCCGGAAGACTGGGCGAACCAGGCCTCCGCGGCCGGGCCGTCCAGAAGGCCTTCAAGCCCGTTGCCGGCCACAATGCGCACGGCGCCGGAGAGGGGGTCGAAGCTGAAGATCTGGTGCACGCCGGCCATCGCGACCACGACGGCGTTGAGCTTGGCGGACCACACGACGTCCCACGGGGAGCTGAGCGAGACCGAGAGCGGGTCGGCTTCCAGCCGCGCTCCGAAGGCGGCCCCCTCTTCGTCCACGCGTGCGGGGCCGGTCTCAAGCAGACGCTGGACGCCGTTCCCGGCCAGGGTGCTGGCCTTTCCGCCCGCGAGGGAGAGCCCGCGCAGACGGTGGTTTACGGAGTCGGCGATGACGACGTCGTAGCCGACCTTCGCCGCGACGTCGTCCGGTAGCAGGACAAGGCCCTGCGGCTCGTTGAAGCGCGCCGCGCCGGCGTCGCCGTCGGCGTAGCCCTTTTCTCCGGAGCCGTAGGTGCCGAGAACGGTCTGGAAGTCGGTCGACAGCTCCACCAGCCGGTGGTGGCCGGTGTCGGTCACCAGCCAGGAACCCGTGTCCGGCCCGTTAGCGGCGTCGGAAGCGGCGTTCTCTGCGGCGTCCGGGGAGACGGCCGCGCCGCGCCCGGCGGGGAGGTACAGCGCCTTGCCCGGGAAGCGCAGGGTTCCCGACGTCGGCTCCGGGGCCACATACGGGCCGTCGCCACGGTGCAGGGTCCCCTTGGCCTCATGCTCGGCGATCAGCTCGGGGATGAGCACGGCGAGGCCGTCCGCGTGGCCTTCGCCCGAGAGGTGGGCCACGATGTAGCCCTCGGGGTCGATGACCACCAGCGTGGGCCAGGCTCGGGCCGTGTAGGCCTTCCAGGTGTCCAGCTCGGGGTCGTCCAGGACCGGGTGGTGGATCTCGTAACGTTCGACGGCGGCGGCCAGCGCCACCGGGTCGGCCTCATGCTCGAACTTGGGCGAGTGCACGCCGACCGTCACCAGGACGTCGGAGTACTCCTGCTCAAGCGGCCGGAGTTCGTCCAGGACATGCAGGCAGTTGATGCAGCAGAAGGTCCAGAAGTCGAGCAGCACAATCTTGCCGCGGAGGGATTCGAGGTCCAGTGACTTGCCGCCGGTGTTCAGCCAGCCGCGGCCCACCAGTTCGGAGGCCCGGACCCGGAGGTGGGTACGTACGGTTTCGCTCATCAGCGTCCTTCCAGCTTTGAGTTGCGTTCGGCCAGCTTGGCATCGCGTTCGGCCAGCTTGGCAAACATATCGTTATAAGCAGTGAGATCGGCGTCGTTATTCCTGTCCGCCGCCCGGTCGGTGCGCTTGGACTCGCGCGCATCGGAGCGGGACCACATGATGGCGACGCCGATCGCCACCAGCACGGTGGGCACTTCGCCGATCCCCCAGGCCACCGCGCCGCCCAACTGCTGGTCCAGCAGGGCCGAGGGGCCCCACGTCCGGCCGAGGTTGCCGAAGTAATCCGCGGCCAGCAGTCCGGTGCCGCCCATGATCGCGACGCCGAAGAAGGCGTGGAAAGCCATCGTCGCGAGCAGGAGCAGCAGCCGCATGGGGTAGGGCGCGCGGCGGGGCAGCGGGTCGGTGCCGATCATGGTCAGCACGAAGATGTAGCCAGTAAGCGCAAAGTGCAGGTTCATCAGCTCGTGGCCCACGTGCTCCCGCATGGCGTAGCCGAAGGCGTCCGAGTAGTAGAACAGGACGATCGAGCCGGCAAAGTTGGCGGCGGCGAACAGCGGGTGCGTCACAAGCTGGGAGAACTTCGAGTGCACGAAAATGAGCAGCCATTCGCGGGGCCCGCGCGAGCTGTCCCGCCGCGGGGTCAGCGCGCGCAACGCTAGCGTCACGGGGGCGCCCAGGACGAGGAAGATGGGGGTCACCATGGTCAGGGCCATGTGGTCCACCATGTGCGCCGAGAACAGCACGCGGCCATAGACCGCCGGAGGGCCGGAAGTCACGTAGGTCAGGACCACCAGGCCGATCACCCAGTTGACCGTCCGGAACCAGGACCACGAGTCCCCCCGCTTGTGCACCTTCCGGATACCGAGGATATAGGTCACCAGGCCAAACGCCGCGACGGCGACCCAGAGCCAGTCGAAGCGCCATTCCGTGAGCCAGCGCTCAGGCGTCAGCTCCGGCGGCAGTTCGTAGCCGGACAGGATGAAGGCCGGGGACGCGTCGGGGGCGAAGGTGGTGGGCTGAGGTGGGGCGGAGCGGCTCAGCGCGACGGCGATTCCCGACGTCGCGCCCATGACGAGCAACTCGGCCAGCACCAGCTGCCAGAGGACCCTGCGTGCAGACATGCCGGCGTTCCGGTTTCCCAGCTGCGGGATGACCCAGCGGCGATGCATCAGCCCGATGCAGCCCACGACGAGCGTGGCGGCGGTCTTGGCAATAATCAGCTGCCCGTAGGCCGATCCGAACAGGTCTCCCCAGCTGGTGACGCGGATGCTTGCGTTGATCACACCGGAGACGAAGACGAGGGCAAAGGCGAAGCCCGCCAGGGACGAGAACCGGCGCAGCGTCGGCTCGGTGATGTCCGCATTGCCTGCAGACCTGCCCGGGCTCCCGCCACCGGCTCTGGGGCCGCCCAGGACACCCGAGAGGAGGGCCAGCATGATCACGCCGCCGAGCCAGGCCGATACGCCCACCAGGTGCAGACCGAGGGAATTAATGGCGCCTTCATGGTCATCCGAGCTGGACGAGTGGCCGATCAGGGCTGCGGGGACAAGGCCCACCAGTGAGAGCAGCAGGGTCACTGCCAAGGCGCCCCGGGAACGGATGCCGAAGAGCGCGGTGGTGACCACAGCCGCGATGATGATCACGGTCAGCCACGCACGGCCTGATTCGATGTCGGTCATGAAGTAGACGAGGGACCGGGTGAACTCCGCATCCCCGGAAATTCCCTGGCCGGCCACGTCGGCGTACCCCAGGACCAGCACTGCGATCGCGGACAGGGTCCAGACGGCCCCTGCAGCTGCGGCCACAGCCAACGCCCGCGCAAAAGCCGGATGCTCCGGAGCGTCCGGATCCTTGGAGCGCGAACCGTGCAGGTTCCGGGGCAGGATGGCCACGGCGAAGATCAGGCCGCCGATCACAGTGGCCAGGGAGACGTTATGAAGGGCCTTGCTGAATGGCAGGCCCCAACGGACGAGAGCGCCCGGATCGGACACTTCACGGGCGGCTGCCGCTCCTGTAAAGAGCAGTGCAGCTGCCAGGGTCACGAACAGCGCGGCAAGGCCGGCGAGCTGCCAGGGCCACGGTATTCCGGCCGGTCGGGTGGCCGGCCCTCGCCCTCCCCCGGTGGGAGTGGGCGCTGAGGCGGCGGAAGAGGAATTTGCTGCGGAAGGCACCCCTCTATTGTCCGCTACACCCCGCCTGCTGGCCGAATCGGCGAGCAGGCCGCTGAAGCGGCGAACATGGCGGGGAGCGCGTGCCGTAAACGCCACTTAACCCAAAAGGAGCGGCAACCCTGGGGTTGCCGCTCCTTTGAAGCGTTCGAAGAAAAGGACTACTTCTTCTTGGCGACTGCAGCCTTCAGCTTGGAGCCGGCGGTCAGCTTGACGCTGTGCCCAGCTGCGATCTGGATGGTCTCGCCGGTCTGCGGGTTGCGGCCGGTGCGAGCTGCACGGTCGGTGCGCTCGACTGCGAGCCAGCCCGGGATCGTGATCTTTTCGCCCGCGGCGACAGAGGTCTCGAAAACCTCGAACAGTGCATCGAGCACGGAGTTGACGGCGGCCTGGCTGGTGCCAGCCTTGCCTGCAACCTCAGCAACAAGTTCACTACGGTTCTTAGCCATTTATGTCCTCCTGGACGTTCATAATTTCTGGAGCCTGCACGCGGCATGCGCACAAACCTCTCTCCGAAAACTTACCAGCTTGGCGGGGCGGAGACGGTAAATTCCGCGTGTTTTCGGCGTTTTTTGGGGAAAATCACCGGAATGAGCAGCTTTGGAGGGCGGATTTCGCCGACAGCGGACGTTCGGCTTGGGTTCGCGGCGGCCGACCGCGGGACCCCGCTTTCCATGGGGCAGGACGGGAGGAACTCCGCGCTCGACGGCGGGGCGTGGCGCAGGCGCCCCGGGCGCAGTTTGCGGGGTTGTTTTGGGCGTTAAAAGGCTCAGGCCCCGACGTTCGTTGTCGGGGCCTGGGCTCTAATTTATGTCCGGCGGTGACCTACTCTCCCACACCCTCCCGGGTGCAGTACCATCGGCGCTGTGGGTCTTAGCTTCCGGGTTCGGGATGGGACCGGGCGTTTCCCCCACGCTATGACCGCCG
>JAODMV010000335.1 GCA_025464875.1 Arthrobacter sp.
GATCGGCGCCTGGCAAGGATTCTGGACCGCCTATGTCGGCATCCCGGCATTCATCGTGACGCTGGCCGGCATGCTGCTCTTCCGCGGCGCCAACCAGTTCGTCGGCAAGTCCAACACCATCCCCGTCCCCGCCGACTTCCAGTACCTCGGATCCGGCTACCTGCCCGAGGTCGGGCCGGACACGGGCTTCAACAACCTGACGTTGCTGCTGGGCCTGCTTGCCGTCGCCTTCGTGGTCTTCAGCGAGCTGCGGTCCCGCCGCAACGCCAAGGCCCTGGGCGCCGAGGTGCCCGAAGCCTGGGTCAGCATCACCAAACTGGTCCTGATCTGCGGCGCCATCCTCTACGCGACCTACCTGTTCGCCACCGGCCGCCCCGGCACGTCCTTCCCGATCCCGGGCCTGATCCTCGCCGTCCTGGTCATCATCTACGGCTTCGTCTCCTCTAAGACCGTGATCGGCCGCCACATCTACGCGGTCGGTGGCAACCGGCACGCCGCCGAGCTCTCCGGCGTCCAGTCCAAGAAGGTCAACTTCCTGGTAATGATGAACATGTCCGTCCTGGCCGGCCTCGCCGGCATGATCTTCGTCGGCCGCTCCACCGCCTCGGGCCCGTTCGACGGTGTCGGCTGGGAACTGGACGCCATCGCGGCCGTGTTCATCGGCGGCGCCGCCGTCACCGGCGGCGGAGGCACAGTGATCGGCTCGATCGTCGGTGGCCTGGTGATGGCCGTGCTGAACAACGGCCTGCAGCTCCTCGGCGTCGGCGCCGACCTGACCCAGATCATCAAGGGCCTGGTGCTGCTGATCGCCGTCGCGTTCGACGTCTACAACAAGAACCAGGGCAAGAAATCGATCATCGGCATGATGATGAAGAACTTCGGCCGCAGCAGCACCGAGCTCCAGCCCGACGAGACCACCCGCACCAAAGAGGTCATCTCCAAGGAAGCCTGAGCCGCTCCCCCAAGAATTTCCTCACACCACCTATAGAAAGTGAACCAAGCAATGCAAATGATTGGTAAAGCAGGAAAGGCAGCAGCAATC
Organism: Arthrobacter sp.; assembly: GCA_025464875.1. Lineage (GTDB taxonomy): Bacteria > Actinomycetota > Actinomycetes > Actinomycetales > Micrococcaceae > Arthrobacter. The sequence goes on from JAODMV010000335.1 coordinate 1,043, forward strand.
GCTGCTATTGCGGCACTGGCGCTGACAGCCTGCGGTCGTTCCGAAACCGCCACCGGCGGCTCCACCACGGGCGGCGAAGCATTCCCCCAGAACTCCTCGATCGGCGTCGCACTCCCCCAGAAGACCAGCGAAAACTGGGTCCTGGCGGAGAAGCTTTTCAACGACGGCCTCAACGGTGCCGGCTTCAAGGCAGATGTGCAGTTCGCCAACGGCGGCGTTTCGGAGCAGCAGAACCAGATCAGTGCCATGGTCACCAAGGGCGCCAAGGTCATCATCGTCGGCGCCATCGACGGCGCCCAGCTGGGTACCCAGCTCAAGCAGGCCAAGGACGCCGGTGCGACGGTCATCGCCTATGACCGTCTGCTGCTGAACACCGAGAACGTGGACTACTACGTGGCCTACGACAACTTCAAGGTCGGCGTGCTGCAGGGCGAGGCGCTGCTCAAGGGCATGCAGGAGAAGAAGCCGCAGGGTCCGTACAACGTCGAGCTGTTCGCCGGCTCTCCCGATGATGCAAACGCGAAGGTCTTCTTCGACGGCGCCATGAGCGTCCTGAAGCCGAAGATCGACGACGGCACCCTCAAGGTGCTGTCCGGCCAGACGTCCTTCGAGCAGGCCGTTACCCAGGGCTGGAAGGCAGAAAACGCCCAGCGCCGCGCCGACACCCTGCTGACCGGCAGCTACGGCAGCGCCACCCTTGACGGCGTGCTGTCCCCGAACGACACCATCGCCCGCGCAGTCCTGACCTCGGTCAAGGCCTCCGGCAAGCCGCTTCCGGTCATCACCGGTCAGGACTCCGAGGTTGAATCCGTCAAGTCCATCCTCGCCGGTGAGCAGTACTCCACCATCAACAAGGACACCCGCGAGCTCGTTGACCACGCGATCACCATGGTCAAGGACATCCAGGCAGGCAAGAAGCCCGAGATCAACGATGACAAGTCCTACAACAACAAGGTCAAGACTGTTCCGGCCTACCTCCTGGAGCCGGTCATCGTGACCAAGGAAAACGTCAAGACGGCCTACGCCAACGATCCGGTACTCGGACCGCTGACCAAGTAGTTCCCGCTTGGGCCGCCCTGCAAAGGCAGCAGCCTAGGCGAATCTGCTGAGGCAAAGCCGCAGCGGCAAGAACAGGAGCCCCGGCCCTCCCCGCAAGGGAGGGCCGGGGCTCTTTACGGGAGGTGGGAAGATGACTCCATGATTGCCCCCATCGCCAAGCCGTGGCTGTTCGCCCAGCCGGACCAGGATCCGCGTACGGCCACCGGGGCCAGGTTGCGCTGGGGTGTCATCGCCACCGGAGGCATCGCCGCGGCAGTGACCCGTGACCTTTCGCTCCTGGCCGATGCCGAACTCTACGCCGTCAGCTCGCGCACCCAGGCGGCCGCGGACGCTTTCGCCGCGGACTATGGCTTTGCCCGGGCCTACGGGGACGACGCCGGGCAGACGGGTTACGCCAGGCTGCTCGCCGATGACCGGGTAGACATTGTCTACGTCGCCACACCCCATGCCCATCATCACGAGATCGCCCTGGCCGCACTTTCCGCCGGCAAGCATGTCCTCTGCGAGAAGGCGCTCACGGTCAATGCCCGGGAAGCCTCGGAGCTCGTGACGCTGGCCCGGGCCAAGGGCCTGTTTCTGATGGAAGCCATGTGGAGCCGCTTCCTGCCGAGCATGCAGCGCGCCTTCGACATCGCCGCCTCGGGCGAAATCGGTGAGGTCAAGTGGGTAGGCGCCGACCTCGGCTTCCCGGCCCCGTACTCGCCCACCTCGCGGCTCTGGGCTCCGAAGGACGGCGGCGGCGCCCTGCTGGACATCACCGTGTATCCGCTGCTGTGGGCGCTGGGCACCCTGGGCTTCCCGCAGACCGTCAGCGCCACCGGCTGGCTCAATGACGACGGCGTGGACGCCCAGAATGCGCTGACCCTCGGATACCACCATGGCGCGCAGGCGCAACTGTCCTCCTCGCTGCTGGCGCATGGCCCCCGCACGGCGACGGTGGCCGGAAACCGGGGCTTCCTCCAGACCACCGGCTCGATCATCAACCCCAAGGAAATCCTGGTGAGGAAGGGCTTCGACGCACCGCGCCGCGAGCACTTCACCGTGGTCGGCAGGGGCTACAGCTATGAGCTCCGGGAGGTGACGCGCTGCATCCAGCAGGGGCTCACCGAGAGC
>JAODMV010000343.1 GCA_025464875.1 Arthrobacter sp.
AACCTGAACCTGCTCGGCACCCGCGAACCCGAGAAATACGGCACGTCCACCCTGGCCGACGTCGAACAGCTCGCGAAGGACGCCGGCGCCGCACACGGCCTGGACGTCGAGTGCTTCCAGTCCAACCACGAGGGCGCCCTCGTGGACGCGATCCACGCGGCCCGCGGCAAGGCGATCGGAATCGTCCTCAACGCGGGGGCGTACACGCACACCTCCGTGGCGATCCGGGACGCGGTCTCCGCCGTGCAGTTGCCCACGGTCGAGGTCCACATCACCAACGTCCACGCCCGCGAGCAGTTCCGGCACCATTCGTACCTGTCGGACGTCAGCAAGGCCGTGATCGCCGGTGCCGGGGTCATGGGCTACCGCTTCGCGGTGGAGTACCTGGCCGGGCTGCCCACCGGCCAGGACTGAGCATGTCCCCCCGCAGGCCCGGTCCCCGCGGCAGACCTGTCGCTGCCGGGGACCTGTCCGGCCAGCGCCGAAGTGCCTCCCGCCGGGCTACTTCTTGACGCACTCCCCGGGGGAGACAGCATTGCTCAGACCCGCCGCCCGCGCGGCCACAGGTTCAAGATCGGCCATGGTGATCGCGAACCCGAGCGAGGGGTCGTTCGTGGCCTTGGCGAAGATCACGCCGACCACTTGCCCGTCGGTGCTCAGCAGCGGACCTCCGGAATTGCCCGGCTGGACGTCCCCGGCGAGGCGGTACACGTCTTCGGGAGCGGCGTTTCTGCCATAGATGTCCGGAACCAGCAAGGTGGCGACGTCCTGCACGGTGGCCGGTTTGGACTGGAAGGGGCCGCCGTGCGGATAGCCGGCGAACGCGGCCGGGCTTCCGTTGGGAAGTCCGGAACCGAGCTGAAGCGGAGCGGGCCTGAGGTTGTCCACGGCCAGGACGGCGAGGTCGTGCCGGGTGTCGAAGTACACCACGCGGGCGGGCAGGGCTCCCCCGCCGCGGACCTGCACCACCGGCTCCGTCACGCCGGCGACCACGTGGGCGTTGGTGACCACACGGCCGGGCGAAACCACGAACCCGGTGCCGGTCTGGTTCTGGCCGCACTGGAAGGCGGTTCCGGCGATCTTCAGCACGGAGTCGGCCGCCCGGTTCAGCGCAGGGGTATCCGTGCTGGCATTGGGGATGGCCACCGGCTGGCCCTGCGCGAAGTCGCTCAGCAGGGTCGGAATGCCCTCGCCGATCACCGCTGACCGCAGCTGGGCCATCGAAGCCTTGACGGACGTGGGCGTCGCGCCGTCGATCACGCGGATCACCTTGGACTCGGCCAGCTGCTGGGACACGAACGGAACGCCCAGGGCGCCGACGCTGAAGGCCAGCATCGACATGACGAGGGCGGACACCACCACGTTCACGCCTCCGCCGACCAAGCGGTCCGCCGCCCGGAGCGGCCTGATCCGCACCACGCTGCGGATCCTCCGCCCGATCATCGTGCCCAGGCCGTGGCCCAGGACGATCAGCAGGACGGCGGCGGCTACGATCGCCGTCAGCCGCCAGCCGCTGTCGTCCACAAGGTCGCTGACGACGGGGACGGACAGGAACGCTGCCACGGCGCCGGCCGCAAATCCCGCGATGCCGCCGAGCGTCACCAGGAAGCCGTTGCGGAGACCGTAGATCAGGTACGTCAGGAGCATCAGGGCCAATGCCAGATCCAGAATGGTCAAGCCGAACACAGCGGGGCTCCTAACATAAGACAAAGCCCGATTCTACCGGTACCTGTGATTCTACCGGCGAACGGCACCAATCGGGAGCACGGTACCGGGCGCTCTCAGGTGCGTCTCAGGTCTCCTGCTGCCATGTACGTCACAGGCGCGCCAAAATTCTGAAACAATGGCTGAAGCGCCCCCAGCCGACACAGTTAGTCAGGAGATTTTATGGACATCGAGGTATTGCGCCGCGCACCCCTATTCGCCACGCTCGACGACGAGGCGTTCCGCCTGCTGACGGACGAGCTCACGGAGGTGGACCTCTCACGCGGGGCCTCGGTATTCCGGGAGGGCGACCAGGGTGACCAGCTCTACTTCATCGTCTCCGGCAAGGTGAAGCTCGGCCGCACGTCACCGGACGGCCGCGAGTCGCTGCTCGCCATCCTCGGCCCGGGAGAGCTGTTCGGCGAAATGGCGCTGTTCGATCCGAGCCCGCGCACCGCCACGGCCACGGCCGTCTCGGAGACCCGCCTGGCCGGCCTGAAGAACGAGAGCCTCAACGCCCTGCTGCGCACCCGCCCCGAGGTGTCCGCACAGCTGCTGCAGGCCCTGGCACGCCGCCTGCGCCGCACCAACGACTCCCTCTCCGACCTCGTCTTCTCCGACGTCCCCGGCCGCGTGGCCAAGGCACTGCTGGACCTGGCCGACCGCTTCGGCCGTCCGGCGACCGACGGCGTCCTGGTGGCGCACGAGCTCACCCAGGAAGAGCTGGCCCAGCTGGTCGGCGCTTCCCGCGAAACCGTCAACAAGGCCCTCGCGGAGTTCGTCCAGCGCGGCTGGCTGCGCCTGGAGGCACGCGCCGTCGTCATTCTCGACATGCAGCGTCTCCGCCAGCGCTCCCGCTAGGCCGCACGCCCACGCGGCGCATAATTCCCTGCGCCACGCCAAATGGCTGGCGACATCCGGATTCCGGTGTCGCCAGCCATTTTGCGTAGCGCCAGGACAAGTCCCGCGTCCAGGACAAGTCCCGCGTCCAGGACAAGTTCCGCGTCGCTAGCGTTCCCGATGGGGGTCGCCGGCGACCGTCCGGGCTGCTTCGACCTCGAGCAGGAGCCCGCCGTCTTCCTCGACGAGCTTGGGCTGGTAGACGTGGGCCCTGCGTTTGTAGCTGAGGTAGGCGATGCAGCCGTTGGCGGCGGCCATCTTCTCGAGCATGATCTCCGAGCCCGGCACCAGGAGCTTTCCCAGGGGCCGTCCGACGGTGTTTTCCTGGCCCACCTCGTCGCCCAGGGCGGTGGTCTCGCGCTCGTTGATGGCCTTGCGCGCGCACACCCAGCGGCCCCAGACCCCCTTGCTGGCCAGGAGCGAGGGCTGCTGGTTCACCGGCACGGTGGCGGCGAAGTAGCGGGTGTTGAACCGGCGGTGGGCGAAATCGGGGCTGAGCCAGTTGACCAGCGGTTTGAGCAGGTCCGTCCGCGCCG
>JAODMV010000347.1 GCA_025464875.1 Arthrobacter sp.
AGGTTTGCGGCCTTGCTTTCTTGCTGGTTGTGCCCGCGATCGCTCACCGCCCTGAAGTTTCTCATTTTTGAGGCCTTTGTGAGTTGTTCTTAGGACTGTCTTAAGTGAAGCCCCAAGGCAGAATCAGCACACGAGTAGCGTTTACCCGACTTCTATGGCGGTACGTGGTGTCCCACTACTTAGGGCTACTCCCGCGAGGACTGCCGGCCACGCGTGCTGTACGCACATTCATTGCCGGCCGCGCCGGAAGCCCGGAACCGCCCTGCTGCGCCGCTTAGGGAGGGGTGGCCTTCCGCTCCAGGAGTTCTGCGCGGCGACTGACTCCGAGTTTGGCAAAAATGCGGGAGAGGTGGCCCTCTACGGTCCGTTGGGACACGCAGAGCCCTGCCGCGATGTCGGCATTCGTCCCGCCGCCGGTGACCAGCCTGAGGATTTCCGCTTCCCGCGCCGTCAGCGCCGCATCCTGACCGCGTCCCGGCCAGATGCGCGGGGGGAGGCAGGCTTTCCCTGCCCGAGGGGGCACTCTGCGCTGACCCGCCGTGAGCCTCCACCGGTCCGGGGCGTGTTGAAGAAGCAGCTCAGCCTGCCGGGCTGCTTCCTGGGCCAGGAGCGGGTGCCGGGCGGCCAGTGCTTCGTCGCTGATCGCGATGAGTTCCGTCGCGTCGGAAGCGGAAAGGGCATGGGCGAATGATTCAAGCAGTCGCGCCTCCGGCCCTTCCACGGCCCGGCTGCTGGCGGCGAGCGCCTGCGCGCTGCCGGTGTCGCCAGTGTGCAGGGCGAGGCGTCTGATGTCGGTTTCCACATTTCTCAGCCCCTGGCGCTGCGCCTCGTCCGCCAACTCGGCCAGGCTTTTTCGGCTGCCGCCGTCCTGCGCGGTTGCGGGTTCCGCCACGCTGCAGTACGCCTCGGCCAACAGCCGAAGGGTCTTCGGTTCCCGGTAGACCGACGAGCGAAAGGCCAGCGAGTGTTCCCGGGCTTCGCGCTGACGCCCGACGGCGGCGGCCGCGTACGCCGCGACGGAGTGCGCGAACGGCAGCAGGCTCATCGGGTCTGCGATCCGGAGCTCTTCCACACCCAGCAGCAGTGCGGCCAGGCTCTCTTGCGTGCGGCCCTGCCGCAGCCGCGCGTACCCGCGCAGGGTGTGGAGCATGCCGCCGCTGTAGAGCAGACGATCGGGGTGGGCTGAGGCGTAGCCGTCCAGGACCTCTCCCAGCTCGTCCCATGCCCCCGCCCGGATGAGGTTCAGAGCGTGGTGCGTGACCAGGTCTTCATAGACCAGGGGAAGTGCCAGGCTCGCGCTCCGTGCGCGTCGCCACGCCTCTCGGTCCAGGCGCAGCCCCGCCGTCAACCGGCCCTGGGCCGTCAACAGCTCGGCAAGGCGGGATACTGCCGGAACGCGGATTTCCGGATTGGCCTTGGCCACGTGGATGAGTTCCTGCAGGCGGGCGCCAAGGTCCGGGAACCGGCCGCCCCAGCTCTCCTTCAGGATTTCTCCGGCCAGGCCTGCAGCAGGCGACTGTGTCCACAGCTGCTCGTCCTGGGCCGGGCCTTCGTTGCGCAGGCCGGCCCCGGCGGTTTCCTTGCCCAGCTTCTGCGGAGCCGCCGGGCTTCCGAGGCGGGCGGACAGGAGCGCGGCCAGGTAGGAGCAGCGGCCGTAGGGCCACGGCTGCGCGGCCAGGAGGTCGCCAGCAGCTTGCGCCGGCCTGCCCAGAATGAAGCTGGAATAGGCCAGCTCGATTCGGGCTTCCGGGAGGAATCGATCGTCCCGGACAGCGCCGGCCGCCCGCGACGCCGTCGCCGGGTCCAGGGCCGCGTTCGCCGAGACAGCGGCCTGCAGCAGCTGTCGGGGTGGCACCTGCGCTCCGCAGTCCAAGGACCAGAGGATCCGGTTCCGGGACGCGTCCGGCAGGACAGTGCCGGACGCGGCGAGCTCCTGGACGCTGGTTCGCAATTCTGCGCTTCGGCCGGCGGGGACACAGCGGCGGATGATCTCGCCCACGAGCGCGCTGGCGGGCCGCACGACAGGGTCATGGCCGGCTGAGATCCTGATGATCCCGGCCATGTCCAAGGCGTCCACGGTCTTGGGTCCGCTGAACCGGAGGAACTGGCCCAAGGACAGCGGACCGGCCCGGGCGACAATGGCCGCCGCGGTCCTCTCCTCCGGCGTCATCGACCGGAGCTGTTGGTCAACAACATCGGCCGTCGGCACCCCGGCCAGCTCAGGGTTCGCCAGGAGGAACCATACGCCGTGCCGGCAGCCCAGGGCCCCGGTGGCCCGCGCGTGCTCGATCAGGGACCTGAGCATCAGCGGGTTGCCCTCTGCCACCGCGTGGAACAGCGCACTGACCGACGGCGAGACATCCGCCCCCAGCACCTGTTCGCAGAGCTGGTGTGTCCCGGGCCGGCCGAGCGGGGCAAGATCAAACTTCGAGAGGATTCCCTCGTTCCACAGGGCCAGGAATTCTTTCGGGATCATCGCTGCGGGCAGGCTGGTGGCCAGGATGCTGGCGGCTCCGGTGGCCAAGGCCGGCGCGAGCACCTGGATCGTCCCGCGGTCCAGGCACTGGGCGTCGTCGATCACGAACAGCGGCCGGACGGCCGCGGACTTCAGGCTGCCCGTCATTTCTTCCAGGACGGCCGTGTAGGAGTCCAGATCACGAGCGGGCACCCTGGCCAGGTACGGCGCGAGGGCTCCGAAGGGTACCGCGGCCAAGGCACTGGTGGCCGACAGCCGGATCACCGGGCCGCGGGCGCGGAGCTCGCGGACGGCGGCCCTGGCCACGGAGGTTTTGCCAAGGCCTGTCCCACCGACAACAAGCACACCCGATCTGCTCTCGTCGCGCAGGCCACGGACCACGTCCTTGACTAGGGCCGCCCGCTCGATCAGCCGGGCGGCCTCAGCCAGGCTTTCCATTCCCCGATCCTCCCGCTGGCCTCGGCTGCTCCCGGGGAGGCCTGGGTATTGGCCGGGTTCAGCCGAGCCGTGTGCTGTCCGCCGGGGTTGAAATGACATCCTTCAGTTCCGATCTGCTGGCCACGTGCAGCTTCGAGTACACCTGGTACAGGTGGCCCTCCACCGTACGGACCGAAACATGCATCTGCTCCGCTATCTTGCGGTTGGAGGTCCCGGCAGCGGCCCTGACGGCCACTTCGCACTCCCTGGCCGTCAGCGTCGATGTCGTGAGCGAGTGCAGGCCGTTCTTCGGGCTACCGAACCGGTCGTCGAGCGACTGCTGCGCACGTTGGGCGATCCGCAGCGTGATCCGGTTGCCGGCGTCGTTGGCGCAGGCGACGGCCTTGCGGGCCGCGTCCCTCGCGAAGACGGCGTTGCCGGCGGCATCGGCGTCCTTGGAGGCGCCCAGCAGCTGCTCGCTGTCGGAATCCTTCATGCCGTCGGCCAGTCGCGAGCACAGGCCCGCGAACTGTCCGGTGACGCGGCGTGCTAGGCTGCCGAGCTTCTGGCCCACCTGGCGGTCGCCGAGTCTGGCGGCCGCGGACAGAAACAGAAGCCCCGGAACCAGGGCCGAAGCCGCCGTGTCGCTGTCTGCCTCTGCCACCAGCGCGCGGATTGACGTCGCCCTCTGGCCGAGCTCAGCCAGGGCCGACAGCTCGAAATACCGTGTCAGGCGGCCCACAAGCCAGCAGGCGTGTGTCCGCAGTTGCGCGAGTTCGGCCAGCAGGAGGCCGGCCCGCTCCTCGTCACCCTGAAGCGCGGCCGCATAGGCGCACGCGGCCACCGCCAAGCCGGCCAGGGCATCGGGGTCCTGGGCGCGGAGCTGCCATACGCCCGCCTGCAGTCGCGGAAGGGCGTCGTCGAGGTGGCCGGAGTGCAGGTCAATCACGCCCTGCCCGATCTCGAACATCCCTCCGAGCCGTGTCTGCGGGTCCCCGCTTCCGTAGCTTTCCTCCAGGAAGACCGACGCCTCCCTGAACTTGGTCGAGAGCAGCGTCAGGAGCAGGAAGCGTCCCCGGATCTGCCGGATCGCCCGGTCGGCGAGCCGGACGATCCCCGTGGCCGCGAGCACCTGCTGGCCCAGCGCCAGGGCGCTGACGACTTCTCCGGTGGCTGCCAGCGCCTCACAGCGCAGGCTTGCAGCCACGATCCTTGCTTCAGTGCCCAAATCGCCGGTATCCACGTCATCGGTCATGGCCAGGACGTCCCCGTAGCGGCCTTGGAATACCGCAAGTTCGGCTTCGGCAAGACGCAACTGTTCCCTGGCCGCTTCCACGGAGCCATGCTCGTCGGGCTGGTCAGCGAGCCGCCGTCCGATGTCCCGCAGCGTGGCCCTGGCGTTGGCGGCCGTTGCGGTGTTGCGCCTGTCAAGCTCCGCGCGCAGGAGCTGCACAGCGGTCCATTCGGCCAACGGCAGGTCATCACGGCCCGAACCATCCAGCGTGTGGAGGACCCGGCGAGCCGACTCGTCATTGTTGACCGAAAGGTGGGCGTGGACCGATTCAACGGCAACTCCGGCGACCGCCTCGCATCCTGCAATCTCTTGGATGAACCGCAAGGCCGCTGCCGGGTCGGACGCGTCGTTGGCCGTTCGCGCCGCAGCGAGGGCCACGTCCGGGCGCACTTGTTCACCGCAATCCAAGGCCCATGCGACGCCGATCGATGCGCCGGCATCCTCCTCGTCGGAATCCTGAAGCACGGCCGTCAACCGGCGGCGGAGTTCCGCGCTGCGTCCGGGGGGAACGACACTGGCGACGATCCCGGCTGTCACCGGATTGGCGATGCTGACCATCGGCGGGTGATCATGGCTGACCTGGATCAGGGCCCGTTCCTGCAGGGCATCCATGTCCTGGGGGTTGGCGATGCTCATGAGCGTCTGCAACGGGACGCCGCCAGCCAGCGCCAACAATTCAAAGACATCACGCTGGCCTGAGCCGAGCCTGTTCAGCCGCGCCTTCACCACGTCCCGGATCTCTCCGGTCAACGCGATCGGGCCGTTCCCCAGGAACCATACACCGTCCTGGCGGACCACCGTCCCGAGCTTGATCTGTTCGCGTGCCAAGGCGTGGAGGAAGAGCGCGTTTCCCCCGCTGGCACTCCACAGGGCGCGGGCTGCCGTGAGGGAAAACCGGCCGCCGTACTCGTGGTTCAGCGTCGCAGCAGTCTCCGCGAAGTCAAACGGTCCGAGGTCCACCCGCCGGAGCAGGTCATCCTTCCAGAGGCCCATGATGTCCCCGCCCACATGGGGAAGGTCTACGCACGCTGCCAGCAGGGTGACATGGGCGCCGGCGCTGAGCTGGGCGACCATCATGCTGGAGAGTTCGTCGAGGTCATGGGCGTTGTCCACGAAGAGGACGGTGCGCCGACCCTGGGATTTGTTGTGGAGCAGCTGGGTTAATCCCCGCAACACCATCAGCGGATGTTCGAGGTGGGAAGCGTCGAGGTCGTTCAGAAGGACACTCAGGGCGCCGTAGGGAAGTTTCGAGGAAATGGAGCTGCCCCGGACCTGGACCACTAGGTAGTCCTCGCCGAGCTGCTCGAGCGCACGTTGGGCGATGAAGGATTTGCCGGCCCCGTGTTCACCCACGAGCACTATGCCGCAGCCCGATCCCGAGGTCAGTGTCTCGACGACCTCGGCCGCGATCTGCTGGCGCGTGAAGGGCCTTTCATTCCGTCCCTGGGCGAGTCGCCGTGTCGGTAGATGTGCATCTGTTTGGCCACTACCCGCAGGCAGGCCGGCGTCTTGCTGAAACATGAGTGAGACCTTCGCAATCAAAGTATGACCAGTGATAACTCCACGGTATGGAATCCGGCTAATTTCGGGATGCGTAAGTAGTACTCGATTACTTGGCGAGTATTCCGCCCGCTCTACGTAGCTGTACTCAGATGGCCCCGCGCCGACAGGGAGCCGAAACCAAGTAGTCCTCGGTCTGCGGCGGGTGTCCCTCCCCGTAGTGCGCTAGCCCCCGGCTATCCCCGGGAGCTCCTCGCGCCCCTTGACGTTGAGCTTGGCATAGCTCCGATACAGATGCCCCTCGACGGTCCGGACGGAAACCTGAAGTTCGGCGGCGATCTGCCGGTCGCTGAGCCCTCGGACCGCGAGCGCGACTATGTCCCGTTCCCGGCGGGTCAGGATTGCGAGGGAGTATTCGGCGGTGGCCGTATCCTGGCCGGGGACGTTGTCCACCCGGTCCAGGCACCGCTTCCGCTGGGCATTGGCCATGCGTTCCCTCAAGGTGTCCCCGGCGGCCCGGTAGGCGTGGGAGGCAGCGTCATAGGCAAGGGCCGCGAACCCCCAGAGCTCGGCGGCTTCGCAACTCTTCGCCGCCTCCATGTGGGCAGCGGCCTGGTCGGTGATGACGGAGCCTGCATAGGCGCAGATCGCCGCCGCCCTCCGGCCCTCCAGATCGGGTTCCAGCTCCAGCAGTCTCGAAGCCGAGTCCCGGTCCCCCAGGGCGAGGCAGAACGCGAGCGCGTCAAGCTCAAGGCCTGCCGTGTTCAGCTGGGTGTCCGGCCGTCCCAACGCCCTGAGCTCCGCTATTGCGCCTGGGTAGTTGCCGAGGCGGGCCTGGCCATAGGTGACCGCCATCTCGGCCAGGGAACGTAAGTACCGCGACACGGCCGAGGGTGCGGATTGGTAGTCGGCCAGGAATAGTGCGGCCTTCTCCTTGGCGCCGACTTCGGCCGCGGCGGCAAAGGCCATGGCGGCCGTCAGGGCGAAGAGCTGCTGGGGATCGGTCAGCCGCAGCGCTTCCAGGGCGGCGCTCAGGGTATCCAAGGCCTGCGAGGCCTTTCCCTGGTACAGCAGGATGATGCCGTGTGCCGAGTGGACTCCCCCGCCGAACGAGATGAGGCTGGGCCCGGACGCGGCGACGAAGCGGGCCAGGAGGGTCTCCGCCGCCTGCCAGTCACCTCCGTGGATCACGGCGGCGGCAGAACGGACGACCAGGAAGTCCGTGAGGAAGTAGAGTTCCTCGTGTCCGGCACCCGCGGCATCCAGGGCTTCGGAGGCAGCCGCGAAAGCCCTCAGCGACTTGCCTTGGAGAAGGAGACGCTCCGCTTCGAGGGACAGCCGGAACGCCGCATCGAGGTGGTTGCCCGGAGGGCGCGGAGCGTCAGCCGGCCCGTCCGCCGTGCCGCCCTCTGCAGTTTCGCCGGCCAGCGCGAGGACCATACTGCGCATGGTCTCCAGGCGTTCGCTTGTGGCGGCAAGGATGCTCGCGGCGTGCTCCGGCTTGTTCTTGGCCAGCCGTTCGCCCCCGCGCCGCAGCGCCCGGGCACGGTCCATGATGTCAGCCGGTGTGTGCCCCAGCGCCGACAGCACAGCCGCCCAGAGCAAGGTTCCCGCCAGCAGGCTGGCGACGGTGTTGCCCTCGCCGAAGTCGGCCTCGAGGATGGCCCGCGCCGCAGCGTAGTCGGCGCTGTTGTAGTAGGTCCGCGCTACAACCGATCGGGCCGCCATCTGCAGCTCGGGATCCTTGACCAGCGATGCGGCCTTCCGGGCCA
>JAODMV010000358.1 GCA_025464875.1 Arthrobacter sp.
TTGCGGCGGCGGTAGCTTCATCGTTCTGCGGGAAACTGGGAGCCCCGAGAGCCTTCTTGAGGCGCTCGTTGACCTGGTCGTTTAGGAACTGCTTCGACGCCTTGGCCACCAAAGTGGTGAATTGTTCGCGCACCTTTTGGGTGTACGCCCCGGAGTACACGCGGCCCGTAAGGAACTTGACCCATTCGTCTTCCGGGTCGTTGAATTGGGCTGCCAAGGTCCGCTTGAGTCCGCCGATGTACTTCAGTTCCCCGGCGGCGCTGATGATGGAGTCCAGATCGAAGACGTCCTTGGACAGTTTCTGTAGCTCCGGTATCAGCGACTCGTCAATGTCGTTCAGATCCAGGACCAGGAACGGCTTCGCGTCCATTCTGTTGGGCGCGTCCAGATCGGTGAAGAACTGGTAGATCTCGCCGTTGGTGAGGATCGCGATCCTGGCGTTGGTTACCGCGAAGTAGCGGAACAACTGGGAAGCGTGCTCGATCTTCACGGGCTCCGTCGACTTTTTGCATTCGATCAGAATCTGAATCTCGCCGTCCTTGACAATGGCGTAGTCGACTTTCTCGCCCTTTTTGAGGCCTACATCCGCAATGAATTCAGGGACGACTTCCATCGGGTTGAAAACGTCGTAGCCGAGAATGGTGGAGATGAAGGGCATGACGAATGCATTCTTCGTCGCCTCCTCGGTTTGGATCACTCCGCGTTGCTGGCGCACTTTTGCTGCCAAAGCTGAGAGTTTTTCTGCGAATTCCATGCGTCCCCCTAAAGTTATTTCAAATATTGTGCCCACCGTAGTCGAGTAGTGCGAAAACATGACGCATCTACGACGCGAAACCCTCCCGTTCCGGCGTGAGAGCGGTCAGGGGAAGTGACTCCGGCTGCCTAGTGGCCACTCCTTTTCCCGTATAATTCAAAGATGCGTTCTACCCAGGTATTCCACATGCGAACGTCCCTTCGGTTATCGGGCCCGTACCAGCGTTCAGGACCCTGCTGCTTCTGGCCCTGTTGATGCGTCGGGCGGTATCCGCGCGCATGAGAACCGGGAGGAAGAGTGCTTTCCCTCTGACCGCGGTCACGTTCCTCCTGGCCGCTGGCGCACTGGTCCTCACTGGTTGCCAGTCAGCCTCTGCTCTGAACCGCACGGTGGATGTGACCCCTGTTCCCGCCCCGGTTCCGGGAGCAGCCTCAGACCGATCCGCCGGGATGGAACTGCATTTCGGACACGCCACGTTCGGAATCACCTGCGCCACGGATTCAGCCGGCGACGGCTCCCGTGGCACCGCAGCACTGATGTGCACCTGGAGAACCGACCCGCGGTGACGCGCCTCCTCGATTTGCCGCGCATCTGGGCCCCTAACGATGCGGGGCCGGGGACCGGCACACGGCCCGCCGCCTCATTTCCGAAAGTGCGCGTTTTTATGAGAAGGTGTGAGTTTTTATGAAACGGATCGGTTTTTTGTCCTTCGGACACTGGCGCGATGTCCCCGGTTCCCGCGTGCGCACCGCCCAGGACTCCCTCCTGCAGGCGATTGATTTGGCCGTGGCCGCCGAGGAAGTCGGCGTCGACGGCGCGTATTTCCGCGTTCATCACTTTGCCGAGCAGCAGACCTCACCGTTGCCTCTGCTCGCGGCGATTGCCGCCCGCACCTCTCGGATCGAGATGGGCACCGGCGTCGTGGACATGAGATACGAGAACCCTCTCCATCTCGCGGAGGAGGCCGCCGCCGTCGACCTCATTAGCGGAGGCCGCCTACAGCTGGGGGTCAGCCGTGGTTCACCCGAGTCGGTGGTGGCTGGCTACGAGGCCTTCGGGCACCTTCCGGTCGAGGGCGAGTCCGACGCCGACATGGCCCGCCGGCACACTGCACGGTTCCGGACCGCCATCTCCGGCGCCGGCATGGCGAAGGCCAATCCGCACATGAGCGGGCACCTCGGGCCGGTCCCGATTCAGCCGCTCTCACCAACGCTGCCCGAGCGGATCTGGTGGGGTGCGGGAAATCGTGCCAGCGCCCGGTGGGCCGGAGAGCAGGGCATGAACCTCATGTCTTCGACCCTGCTGACGGAGGACACCGGGGTTCCCTTCGACCAGTTGCAGGCCGAGCAGATTGCCGGCTACCGGGAGGCCTGGGCGGCCGCTGGCCACCGGCGCACCCCCAGGGTGTCCGTGTCGCGAAGCATCATTCCCCTGATCGATGACGATTCCCGGCGATACTTCGGACTGCGTGCCCAGGCCGACGCCCGGGACCAGGTGGGCTACCTCGACGGCGGGCTGGCCCGCTTCGGGCGCAGCTACATCGGCGAACCCGAGCAGCTCGTTGAGGAGCTCTCCCGGGACGCCGCGGTCACCGCCGCGGACACCTTGCTGGTAACCGTCCCAAACCAGCTCGGCGTGGACTTCAACGTCCGGCTGCTGGAGTCGATTTCTCGCGACCTCCGCCCCGCCTTGGGATGGGATTGACGCCGGCACCAGCTTCCGCACTAATCGTCAGGGGAGGATCGAGTCGACATATCCGCCGTCAACCCGGAGCGCACCGCCGGTGGTGGCTGACGCAAGAGGCGAACTGAGATACACCACCATGTGTGCAATCTCCTCGGGCTCGATCAGCCGCTGCAGCAACGACTGAGGCCGATGCTGCTTCATGAACTCACGCTGCGCCTCCTCCCACGGCAGCTCGCGGCCGACGAGCCCGTAGACGAACTCCTCCACGCCTTCGGTGTGGGTGGGGCCGGCGATCACCGAATTGACGGTGACCCCCGTTCCCGCCGCTGCCTTCGCGAAGCCCCGGGACACCGCCAGGAGCGCTGTCTTCGTCATCCCGTAGTGGATCATTTCCGCAGGGACCGCGATGGCCGAATCGCTGGCAATGTATTGGACGCGTCCCCATCCCCGTTCCGTCATCCCCGGCAGAAATGCCCGCGTCAACCGGATGGCGGACAGCACGTTGGCTTCAAAGTAGGCGCGCCAGTCGGCGTCCGTGACCTCGAGCGCGGGCTTCGCTCCGAAAATGCCGAGGTTGTTAATCAGAATGTCCAGACCGGCGCACGCGTCCACCGCAGAGGCAGCGCCGTCGTCGGTGGTTACGTCGGCTACTACCGCATAAAGCTCGGCTGCGGGCAAGCCGTCCTTGATCTTGTCGATGGCCCTCTGCACTCGCGCAACGGTCCGGCCATTGATCCCCACGCGCGCGCCCGACTCGGCAAGCCCGGTCGCTATGGCCAGGCCGATTCCCTGGGTAGAGCCTGTTACCAATGCCGTCTTACGAGCAAGCTCAATTTTCATCCGCGCATCCTCCTGTGCCGCCGGCGTTCCCTATGGAAGGGTCTCCGTCTATCAGTCGTAGTAATGGGCTTCCCACAGCGAGCACCGTCCGAGTTCCGCGATGCGCCGCCCCGAGCCGCCAAGGGTTGCGCCACCCAGCGAGCTGCTGTGCCACGGACCCTGCGCTGAGCGTTCCTGCCAGCTGTTGATGACGTTGCCGGCACCATCAATCCCGAAGACTTCCAGACGCCCGTCTGCATTTTTTGCAGCGACGGGAAAGCTTACAAGTCCGCCCAAGGGAAGGCCGCTCCATCGGCTCCAGGTTCCGTTAGGAGTTCTCTGGAACGCGCTGAAAAGCCCGCCATCGGTGCCCACATGGAAGATCTCCAGCCGGCCGTCCGAATTCCTTGCCGCTGCTGGCCGCTGGCCCGTAATACCGCCGAAGCTCCCAGGCGGGGACCATTGGGTCCCGCCGACGGCTGTTTGGAAGACGTGCCGGACGGCTCCTTCGTGGTCAGCATAGAAAATCTCCATCCGACCGTCCGTGCTGATACCGATCGCCGCGTCGGTTGTGGCGGGCCCCATCAGCGGGCGGAACGGATCCCACTGGTCACTCACACTGGGATCTATCTGGCGCGAATAGTAGATCGTGCGGTCTGTACCCCGGACAAAGACGCGTAGGCCACCGTCAGCCGAATCCCTGCCAACGGCTGGGTTGCCGACGACTGATCCGCCGAGTGACTCCCAGCTCGACCAATCTACGTAGGACGCCAGTTGAGAAATGTGCCAGAGCTGCCCGTTAGAGGCCCTTGCGAACACCTCGACCCTGCCGTCATGATTGACAGCCGCCGAAGGGCCATCGGTCAACGAGCCGCCAAGCGAAGCCCACTGGCTCCATCCGTAGCTCTCCTGCCAGATGTGCCAAAGTGCGCCGTCCTCACCGACTGAAAACACTTCCAATCCGCCGCCTGTGTGATAGGCAACGGATGGTCCGAACCGGATGCTTCCACCCAACGAATCCCAGTCCGACCAGCCATCCGAGGTTTGCCAGGTGTGCCACAGCCGGTCGTCGGTTCCGCGGGCGAAAACTTCCAGCCCACCACCTGCGTTCCGTGCAACACTCATCGATTTCTCCTGCCGGAAGTTCATGCGCCTGTCTTCCCGATCAGGCGACCACGAATAAGATCCTTCCCGTGCCGTGGACAATAGCGCCTGCCAGCGGTCCTGAATAGGTGCATTTATTCCGCGGGCGGGGCTGAAGCTGAGTCCGCCTGGCTGACTTCCGGAGCCGTTCAGGGCCTCCGATCGGCCGTCAGGGGAACATCGCGAGGAAGACGAAGGCAAAGAAAATGACCAGGTGGAGGCATCCCTGAAGCCGGGTGGCGCGCCCCGGGACGACAGTCAGTGCGCCCACGACGACGGTGAGAGCCAGCAAGACTATCTGAGTTCCGCCCAGCCCGAGCGTCAAGGGCCCCTCCAGCCAGATCATGGCCAAGGAGATGGCGGGAATCGTCAGGCCGATGCTGGCGATGGCCGAGCCGTACCCCAGGTTCAGGCTTGTTTGCATCCTGTCCCGGGCGGCGGCGCGGGTGGCCGCCAGGGCCTCGGGCAGCAGCACCAGCAGCGCGATTACGACGCCGACGAAAGACTTCGGGATCCCGGCCGCGGTGACGCCCGCTTCGATCGTCGGAGCCACAATTTTGGCCAGGCCGACCACTGCCACCAAGGCAACGCACAGCAGGCCGACACTGGCAATGGTCGCCCGCACGGTCGGACGAGGCGCGTGGCGACGGTCCTTGGTTTTGTCTGAGGTTGCAACAGGCAGAAAGAAGTCCCGGTGGCGGACCGTCTGCGTGATCACGAAGACGGCGTAGAGCGCAAGTGAGGCGGTGGCAGCAAAACCGAGCTGCAGCGGCGAGAACTCAAGAGCGGCCCGCGCGGATGTGAAGGTAGGCAGGACCAGTGTCAAGGTGGCGAGAGTAGCAACGACGGCCAGCGCGGCGCCGGCTCCCTCCGGATTGAAGCGCGTCACCCCGTGGCGGACGGCCCCTATCAGCAGCGACAATCCCACGATACCGTTGGCCGTGATCATGACGGCTGCAAAGACCGTATCCCGGGCCAGGGAATGGCTGTCCGGGCCGCCGGAAATCATGAGCGTGACGATCAGCGCAACCTCGATAACCGTGACCGCGACAGCGAGTACGAGCGTGCCGAACGGTTCGCCGAGACGATGCGCAACTACCTCCGCGTGATGAACGGCCGAAAGGACCGCGCCCACCAGAACGACCGCGATCCCTCCCGCGAGCAGAGGGTCCGGTGAAAGCTGCCAGCTCAGCGCCAGTACTAGGAGAGCAAGCGCCGGAACAACAAATGTCCACGAGGAACGAAGTGAGCGGCCCACTTGCTCAGCCCGCTTGGAAACGGAACGTATCACGCAGCATGCGCCCAAGCCGGGGAAGCGCAGGCACGCCAGTACTGCGCCCCGGTGGTCCGGACGCCGGGCTGTTAACCATCGACCAACCCATCGGACTCCAGTCTCTTTCCATGCCCCCACTATGATCGCGGCGACGCGAGGCCGTCAAAGGATGTTTCGCCACCCGCGGCCCTCTGGGCGCCGTAAGGCTTGACTATCAGAGCATCATCAAGACGAACCCGGCCATAGTGCACACAATGCCCACCGTGGTCAGGATCCACCCGACGATCAGGACACTGTTGTCCTGGCGGGGAGGACCTAACGCCCACCGGCCGGGGTGGCAGATATCGTAATGCAGCACCACTTCGGTGCCGGCCACCAGGTCCTGTGTATCCTCAGGACGCAGGAGGGAGACGTGGGGGGTGTTGTTCCCGCCGTCGGCCCATCGCAGGCCTTTGTACCTTCCGGCCTCAATGACCTCACCGGTGGTGCTGGCCCAGCGGCACCGTCGTCTGCCGATGATCCACCCGCAGACCAGCAGCGGCACGCCGGGGACAAAGCCCACCCAGGTCATCATTTCGAGGATGGGGCCAAAAGAATCCGCAGGGCCGGCCATCGCCTGATCATATCCGGACCCGGGCCCGGACCGTTGTAACCGGTCCGGCACCGCCGGTGGGTGGCGGATCCTACGGCGTCGTCGGGGATCCTTCCTGGAGCGGCTGGTTGTTGGCCAGGCGCACCGCTTCGTTCAAATACGGCTCCTCGACAAGAACGGCGTAGCGTTCTGCTTCCAGTGCCTTAACGCTAGCGAAGTCACGCTTGCCCTTGGTTGCCCAGTGCGCCACGAAGCCCAACATGGCGCCCCAGAAGGCGCCAAGGACCAGGCTCACCAGAAGTATGAGGAACCAAGCGGGACCTTCGGTGAACAGCCCGATGATCAGCCCGATGAGCAGCCCCATCCATGCGCCGCTCCCGGCTCCGTACAGGGCTGCCTTTCCTACGGTCATGCGTCCGGTCACCTGCTCCACGCTGCGGATTCCGGTGCCGACGATCTGGATGTGTTCAACGGGAAAGCCCGAATCGGAGAGCCAGTCGACCAAACGCTGGGCACTGGCATAGTCGTCGAACTCCTTCAGCAGCGCGCGGCTGCTCCGGCCGGCAGCGGAACCGGCTACGGGCTTCTCGGGTCCGGTTGTCATGATTTTTCCTCTCAACTATCAAACCTTTTGTACGGCCGACGCCGGTTGTGCACGCTCCTTGATCGGTTCTGCCGTTCCTGGCACCTGCCGGGATTTTCCTCGAACAAGACGTGCCTGCCTTCGGGACGCGTCTTGCGCCGCCCCGGTTCCTCTTGGGTATTTAAGGAGCTGAAACTGCTAGTTCAAGCTAAGCATCCGCGGTACACCCTCACAAGGGAAACCGCCCCCAAGGCACCGCGGCCGTCGGAGGTTGCCTTGTCCGGGGACCGAGGCTCGACGGCGGGAACTTACCGAGTTGCTGGAGGAGTCATTTCTGCTCGCGGGCGGACGGTGCTAGTTCCCGGAATGGAAGGACGCCGTCCCGCCGAAGTCCGGTCCTCCCGGGAACGGCCCGCCAAAGTCCGCTCCTCCGGGCAGCGGCCCGCCGTCGCCTTCGCCACCGCTGCCGAGGAGGCTCCGGGTGAGGGCCTCGCCGTCGGCCATCAGCTCATCCACCGCCTTGCCCAGATGACTGTCCGCGACCGGAACGCCCTCCAACGCGGCGGCAACGACGGCGCGGCGGACGAGCTCGCGTGCGAACGAGGCGGTGGTGCCCTCGGTGCGCACTGCCGCGTCCTGTACGGCACTAGTGCTGAACGGAATTCCACGGGCGTACAGGTTCACAAGCCTGATGCGCTCCGCCTGGGCCGGGAGGGGAACATCCACCGCCAGGTCCACCCGCCCGGGACGCTGCGCCAGGGCACGTTCGAGCATGTCCACACGGTTGGTGGTCAGAACGAACGCAACGTCCGCGTCATTGTCCAGGCCGTCCATGGCGTCCAGCACCTCGAACAGCAGCGGCTGGGGTCCGTGTCCGAAGCTCCGGTCCTCGGCGATGAGGTCGCAGTCCTCAAGTACCACGATTGAGGGCTGCAGCGCCCTGGCCATGGTCGCAGCCTCTGAGATCCTGGCCAGCGATCCTCCAGAGAGCAGGATCGCGGTGGATCCTTCGCTCTGGCTCAACAGGTACCTCACTGTGTGGGTCTTGCCCGTCCCCGGTCTGCCGTAAAGCAGGATGCCTCGCTTGAGGTGTTGCCCATATTGGCTGAGCGAGTCCCGGTGCTTGGCGATGCCCAGGGCGTGGTCCGACACCTTCTGCAGCAGACCCTCCGGCAAGATCACCTCGGACGCGTCGAGGGCAGGCCGGGCATGGAAGGTCACTCCGGCGGCGCTTGGACCATACTCGCCCATGACCAGGGAAATAACTTGGCCCTTCAGGACACTGCGGTGCTGCATCCGCCGGCGGAACTCCGACAGGAAGCCCGCGGCGTTCCGGGTAGCGCCTGCCAAAACTTCGAGTGAAGCTGACTGCCGCCCGTACCGGGGGTTCGCGTCCCGCTGCAGCACCGCGACCGGGCTGCCTCCGTGGCTGAACAGCCACAACCCCAAGGCCACCGCCTGCCGCTGTTCGTCCGGGCCCACCGCAAGGTTGGCGTAGTCGGGCTGGGACAGCGGGAACTGGGGGAAGAACTGCGATTGCTGCAGCATGTCGCTCAGCGACTGATGGTGGCGCTGGTCCCCGCCGCCGATGCCTACCAGCCGGAAATCCGCATCCTCGCCCGCGAGCTCTGCCATCAGGATGTCTGCGTCGACGAAACGGTGCGGCGGTATCTCTTCCACGACCACGGACAACGATTCTGCCGGTACCGCCAAATGGTCCGTGAGCGTTGTCAGTAGCTGGGTTCCCGCCTGCACCCGGTGCTGCCCGGACTGTGCAAGCTGCACCAGCTGTGCAAAATTGTCGATGAACTTCCCCAAATTTTCATCCATGCGCAGACCCTACCAGCGCTACACGGTGAAGCTGGCAGGTTCGGCCCGCGGCCCGTCCACAGGTTCGATGAAGTCGATCCGCCTCATTGCCAATCACTCCTAGCCGCCAGCCGCACACATGCGTAGAATCCCCAATGTCGCTACCCGGATCCGTTCCCACCGTGGCGTCACCGAGACTCGGCAGCCCGATCCAATGGGCCCGATGGCAAAATTCAGGAGCATGTCATGAACGCAGCTCGAAATGTCGCAGCAGGAGCAGCCCTTATCGCAGTCCTCGCCGGCGGCGGGGCGATAGCGGTGGCGTCATCGGCACCTCCGGGAACGCCCGCCCGGTATGCTCAGGACCCAGCCAAAGGAGGCCACCAGGCCAACGGCATCACCGAGCAGCTCCTGACCGGGGACACGGCTGACAGGGTCCGCGACGCCGCGCTCGCCGCCCACCCGGGAGCCGACGTCCACCGAGTCGAAAACGACGCGGAAGGCGCGGTCTACGAGGCACACATCACGAAGGCCGACGGGACACCGGCCACCGTGAAACTCGACGCGACGTTCACCGTCACGCAAACCGAAGACGGACGCCTACGCAAGTAGCTGCTGCGGGGGAGTGGTCCGCATTTCCGCGATCGATAAATGGGAAGTAGGCTTACTATGTAAGCAGCGGCACGTACGGAAGGAATAACCGATGACCGAAAACAGCAGCAGCGAAGACGGCTTTGTGGTTCCGGACCCGTCCAAGATCCGCGAGCACATCACGGGCGACGCCGGCGATGAAGCAAACGCGATCCGCTTCAGTGAGGAGCAGGCCCTGATCGAGGAACAGGCCCACGGCATCCGGCCGGATACATACAGCGTCCCTGCTGGCGGACCGACCCTGGAGGAGGCGCGCGGGAACATGGACCTGCCGCCGGACGACACCGGGACGTCACCGTCCAGCGACAGCAGCGACGACGGGTTGCATGGCGGCGCTGAGCAGTAGTTCTGCAGCACTGAGTGCACAGATTCAGGCTCAAGAATGAGCCGGAAAGGTTGATCTTCCCGGCTCTTCATCTTGGCGAACGCCCCCGGCGCATACGCCAAGTCGTGGCGCCGATAGGTCCACTGGAGAAGGTGTCCCGCGGCGGCCCCAAAATAGCGAGCGACGCGCTTCTTCCTGCCGGAGCCAGCCCGCCCACTAAGGAAGAATTGGGCGATCAGCCTAATGAAGAGGAGAACAACACCCAATGACATCCCGTGACCCTTACGAAGAACTTCCGCAGCTTCCAGAATTTGACGTAACCAGCGCCGACATCGAGGACGGTCTTACGCTTCCCCCGGCGCAGCGCAGCGGCAAGATGGGCATTGAAGGCGGCCAGGACCGATCCCCGCAGCTGTCGTGGTCGGGGTTTCCGGCGGAGACCAAGAGCTTCGCGGTCACCGTCCTGGACCCGGACGCTCCCACCGGGAGCGGTTTCTGGCACTGGGCTGCCTTCAACCTGCCGGCGTCGACCACCTCCCTGCCTTCCGGTGCGGCGGAGAACGGCCTGCCTGAGGGCGCCGTGCAGTTGGCGAACGACGCCGGCTTCCGCGGCTTCGTGGGTGCAGCGCCGCCCTCCGGCCACGGCGTGCA